>JBBPYT010000019.1:0-9436 GCA_038199665.1 Hyphomicrobiales bacterium | reverse complement strand
GATGTTCGATGGCACCGGGCAGATCGACCCCGTGGCGCTCGAAGAGCTGCTGCGACTCGCCGATCAGATGCCGGCAGCGGCGATCTCGCAACTGTCCTGGTAGGCCGGCCGGCGACTCAGGCCGCAGTCCTGATCGCGTCGATCTTGGCGCGCAGGGCTTGCGCATTGAACGGCTTGACCAGGTAGTTGTCGACCCCAGCCTTGCGTGCCGCAATGATATTGTTGGCCTTCGATTCGGCGGTGACCATGATGAACGGAGTCGAGCGGACCGGACCTTCGACCGCCCGGACCTTCTGCAGAAGTTCGATGCCGGTCATCGGCTCCATGTTCCAGTCCGAGATGATCAGCCCGTAATTCTTCGATTGAAGCATGTCCAGAGCCACCCGGCCATTGGGGGCTTCGTCGACGTTTTCGTAGCCGATCTGTTTCAGCAGATTGCGCAGAATCCGAACCATGGTCTGGTAGTCGTCCACGATGAGGATCGGCAGAGTCTTGTCGTCTATCATCATCGGGCTCCGTGTGACCACGATCGGCGAAGCACCAGATCGCGCGGCGGTCCGGTCCGCGTCGCAGGCGCTGCCGCCTGTTCGACATCGACGAGCTTTTACACGCCGGCGATTGCCTTTCGGTTAAATCGTCACACAAATTGCGCGCGGGCGCAGTCGCACATTGCCGGGGGGGCCCCCCTGACCGTAGCCAGTTCGCCTGAAAATGCTCTACAAGCCGGTCGGCTTCTTGGAACTGTGTCGGTTTGCGCCCTCCTCCTTCTCACCCCTTTCTGCTTGCGACCGATCCGGACGAGCCGCCGTTCGGACTTCGCTCGAGCGTGGTCGCCATAGGCAATTTCGATGGAGTCCATCGGGGCCACCAGGCGGTGATCGCGCGCGCCAAGGCGGTGGCTGACGACCTCGGCAAACCCTGCGCGGTGCTGACGTTCGAACCCCATCCGGCGGACGTCTTCGCCGGCCGCCCCACCATCTTCCGGCTAACTCCCTTGCCGGCCAAGGCGCTCGCGTTGGCGCGCCTCGGCACCGTCGACGGCATGTTCGTTCGCGGCTTCGACCGGTCCTTCGCGGCCCTCAGCGCCGAGGACTTCGTGGCCGAAGTTCTCGTCGCTCGCCTGGGGATCGCCGCGGCTGTGGTCGGTTACGACTTCCATTTCGGGAAAGGTCGCGGAGGTTCCCCGGCATTTCTCGCGGAGGCGGGCCGGAAACACGGCTTCATGGTTGCGGTGATCGATAAGATCGTCGCTGACGATCGCGGCACCCTCGACGCGGTCTCCTCGACCGCCATCCGGGCCGAACTTGAACAAGGCAATGTCAGGCAGGCGGCGGTCCTCCTGGGACGGGACTATTTCGTGCTCGGCTCCGTCGTCCACGGGCAGAAGCTCGGCCGCACCTTGGGCTATCCGACTGCCAACATCAGCCTCGATCCCTCGTCGCGCCTGGACCATGGCATCTACGCGGTCCGCGTCATTATCGACGGGGCGACCTTCGGCGGCGTCGCGAGTTTCGGGCGACGGCCGACCTTCGACAACGGGCCTCCACTCCTTGAAGTGCATCTGTTCGATTTCGACGCCGACCTTTACGGCCGGACGATCGAGGTCGACTTCATCGATCGGATCCGCGGAGAGGAGAAGTTCAGCTCCGCCCAGGCGCTGGTGGAACGTATGCATGTCGACGAGGCCGCGGCACGAGAAATTCTCACTTTCTCGGTTGCTTAAGACCACAGATCGAAGCTGCGACTGGTGTCGCCATATGAGGGTCCCGTAGCGTCGAGGAGCTACGAAGCAGGCTCGTTGCGCAAGTTTTGCTTGATCGTCGCCTGAATTCCGCCAAGGACGGTCCGGAGTTCATAGGCCACAACGCCGTCAGGCGTTAAGCATCATAGTCGCTTGGCCGGAAGCTCTGAGCGACCGGCTGTTGTTATCCTTATCCTCGCCTAGATGAGCCCACATGCGTAGAGCCGAACAGATACGACACCGCCATCGACCGAAATCGCCAGACGTGACGACCTCGGATGTTTTGGCTCGTACCCGGTGCCGGGGGTCGTGAGCGCCCGCAAGGTCGGAGTCGCCGCCGCGGTAGCGGCTTTGGCGATCGATCAGGCCTCGAAGCTTTGGTTGTTGCGCGTCTTCGACTTGCCAGAGCGTCAGCCCGTTCGGCTCGCGCCGGTGCTCGACCTCGTTCTCGCCTGGAATCGCGGCATTTCCTATTCGCTGTTCTGGGCCGAAGGAGAAGGTGGGCGCTGGCTCCTTGTTGGCGCAACGCTGGCCGCGACGGCATTGCTGGGAGCATGGCTGTGGCGCGCGCACTCGCCTTTGATCGGCCTGGCGCTCGGGCTTCTGATCGGCGGCGCCCTGGGCAATGTTGTCGACCGCGTCGCCTACGGCGCGGTCGCGGATTTCGTCTATTTCCACGTCGGAAACTTTCGCTGGTACATTTTCAACGGTGCCGATTGTGCGATCGTCGTCGGCGTCGCTCTGCTGCTCGTCGAGTTGATCTGGCCTCGTACGGTGGTGCGTGCCCATAAAATGCCGTGATTGAAGTTGCAAAGCTTTCGCCTGGGGGCCCGATCCATTGCGGCGCCGCCGATGGAGGTGTTCATGAAGGGATCGCTGACCGGGTTGGCCGGCTCGATCTTCGCGGGCTTGGTTGGCCTGGGGCTCGGTCTGGCTTCGCCGGCGCGGGCCGCGGACGACGGCTACGCCAATGTGTTTTCCTCGGTGCTCGGCGCCATGGGCGTGATCAAGCCCGACGCACCACCGGAGATCGAATACCGCGAGCGTGCGCCCCTCGTGCTGCCCCCGCAGGTTGCACTGCCGAAACCGACCGCCGAAAGCAAACGGACGGCGAGTTGGCCGCAGGATCCCGACGTGGCGCGTCGACGCAAGGACGCCGAAGAGGCACGGGCTCCCCGGAATAACCCCCTCAATGACAAAGAGGGCCTGCTGACCGGGGCCGAGATGGCGAAGGGTCGGGGCCAGACTTCACCGGTCGCGCCGACCAACTGCGGCGTGAATGGCAATGCCAGAGGCTGCCTCGTTGTCAGCCCGGACGAACTCAAGGCTGAAGGCGAGCGTTTCGCCGCCAGCAACCCGAACAGCACGGACACGATCACGGCCGGCAAGGAACCCGATCGCGTTTACCTTACTCAGCCACCGAAGGGCTATATGAAGGCGACCCGAACCGTGAAGGCTACTGCGGAAGCGCCGGAACAGAAGATAGATGAAGCAAACCCCCATACCTTCTTGGTCCCGCAAAAGAAGGATGACGAGTAAGGCTCGACTCGAACTGGCGGAAGACATGCGAGGACGGCTCTTGGCCGTCCTTTCCGCATCACTTCGGGCAGGTCCGCGCGGCAGAGACGCGGCCTCGCGCCGATAGTCACCCTCGTCGCCCGGAGCGTGGCTGCGATTTCACGACCCTTCCCGAGAGTGGGCCGCAGCATCGGACTTTGACTTTCTGACAAGAATTGTCACATTGATGCTAGGACTTCGTGCCTACGCAGCCTCTCGCTTGCTGTCGTTGCGGGCACTTGGCCGTCCCGTCCTTCCTTCAGCGGCATCGTTCCCATGTGTCTCGCCAATGTCGCATCCATATCCCCCAGCCCGGACCTGACCTCGACGCCTCCCGAAGGCGAGCACCGAGGCGGCCCTCGCATTGCTCACGGCAAGCTCGATAACGGCCTTCAGATCGTCGTGATCCCCGATCATCGCGCGCCGGTCATCACGCATATGGTCTGGTATCGCAATGGATCCGCCGATGATCCGAGCGGCAAGTCAGGCATCGCTCACTTTCTCGAACACCTGATGTTCAAGGGCACGTCGGCCCACCCGCAAGGCGAGTTCTCCGAGGTCGTGGCCGAGCTCGGCGGGCAGGAAAACGCCTTCACATCCAACGATTACACAGCGTATTTTCAACGCGCAGCGAAAGAACATCTCGGTACGCTGATGGATTTCGAAGCCGATCGCATGACCGGCCTCTTGCTCAGTGACGATGTCGTGGTTCCGGAACGCGACGTGGTCCTCGAAGAGCGCCGGATGCGGACCGACACCGATCCCGCTGCGCAACTCAGCGAGACTGTCCAGGCCACCCTGTTTTCGCACCATCCCTACGGAAAGCCGATCATCGGCTGGAAGCACGAGATCGAAGGCCTCGATCGGGACGATGCCTATTCCTACTATCGTCGGTTCTACACGCCGGAAAACGCGATCCTGGTGGTGGCCGGCGACGTCACCTACGATGACGTGGAAAAACTCGCCAAGCATACCTACGGCAAGATCGCGGCGCGCGGGGAAGCGCCTCGCCGTTCGCGTCCCCAGGAACCTCAGCCCAACGCGCACCGTTTGGTGACCCTGTCCGATCCCAAGGTCGATCAGCCGAGCGCGCAGCGGGTCTATCTCGTGCCCTCCTATCGCACGGGCGGCGAGGAGGCAGCAGCCCTCGAAGTGCTCGCCCACCATTTCGGCGGTGGTCAAACCAGCCTGCTCTACCGCACGCTCGTCCTCGAGCGTAAGATTGCGGTGGCGGCCGGTGCCTACTACATGGGCACCTCGCTCGACGACACGCGCTTCTATGTGTGGGCCATTCCGAACGAGGAAACGTCGCTCGAGGTCCTCGACGGCGCGATCGAGGAGGTGATCGGCACCGCTTCCACGACCCTCGCCGATCCGAACGATCTGGCACGGGCCAAGACCCGGCTTGTCGCGGACGCAGTCTATGCTCAGGACAACCAGACGACGCTGGCACGCTGGTACGGCGCGGCATTGACGACAGGCCTCACCGCCGCGGATGTCGCGCAATGGCCCGACAAGATCGAGGCGGTCACGGCCGAGGCCGTGCAAAATGCCGCGGCGGCGTGGCTCACCAAGCGTCGCGCCGTAACCGGTTTCCTTCTGTCCGAGAATGCCGCCTGACGACCGGCGGTCCGACCCGAAAGCTCGACCAAGCCTTCACATAACTGCTCGCTGCGCGTTTGCTGCTCGCTGATCGAGTTGGTCGAATGGAGGCCGAATCGTCCGGCCAGAGATCCTTCCCAGCACCCTTTCAGTCGCGTTCCGGATCCATCACATGACCGCCCATGTCACCGCCAAGCTCCAGTCCCGCGCCGCCAGCGTCCAGAAGGTCCGCTCGCCAGGCGGACTCGAAGCATGGCTCGTCGAGGACTATGCGGTTCCGCTGGTGGCTTGCGATTTCGCCTTCAAGGGCGGAGCGGCGCAGGACGAGCCCGGCAAAACCGGTACGGCATCGATGCTGGCCAGCCTGCTCGACGAAGGCGCCGGCCCGCTCGACGCCGATGCGTTCCATCGCGCCCTCGACGACAAGGCCATCGAGATCTCATTTGGTGCGGAGCGGGATGGTGTGTCGGGGCGCCTCAAGACCTTGAACCGCCACGTCGAGGCCGCCTTCGATCTCCTTCGGCTGGCATTGTGCGAGCCGCGCCTCGACGATGACGCTGTCGAACGCGTCCGCGCCCAACTGATGGCGGGCCTCAAGCGGGAAAGCAAGGACCCCGATGCCGTGGCGGGTCGGGCTTGGCGGGAAGCGGCCTTCCCCAACCATCCCTACGGCCTGCCGGTCCGCGGCACGCTCGACACGCTGCCGGCCATCGTCCGCAGCGACCTCGTATCATCTTACGAGACATCCCTGGCCCGGGCCGACCTCAAGATCGCGGTCGTCGGCGCCCTGAACGCGCAAGACCTCGGACGCATGCTCGACGCCGCGTTCGGGTCTCTGCCGGCCCGGGGCGCTTTGAAACCCATTGCCGATGTTGCGGTGGCGCGCGGCGGCAAGCCGCGAGTCATCGATCTCGACATTCCGCAATCGACCGTCCGATTCGGTCTCAACGGCGTGCCTCGCAAGGACGCCGACCACATGGCGGCCGTGGTGGTCAACCACATCCTTGGGGGCGGCATCTTCTCGGCGCGGCTGTTCCGCGAGGTGCGGGAAAAGCGGGGCCTCGCCTATTCGATCTACTCGCACCTGTCCAATTTCGATCGAGCCTGCATCTTTGGGGGCGGCACTTCGACGAAGAACGAGCGCGCCGCCGAATCCTTGGCGGTGATCGAGGAAGAGATCGGCAAGTTGGCGTCCGAGGGCCCAACCGAGCAGGAGTTGGTCAAGGCGAAAAAATTTCTCACCGGCTCCTATGCGCTGCGGTTCGATACTTCCCTCAAGATCGCCAGCCAGCTCGTTCATCTGCAAACCGAGGGCTTCGACGTCTCCTACCTCGACGAACGCAATGCGATGATCGAGGCGGTGACGATGGAGGATGCCCGCCGGGTGGCCAAGCGCATCTTTGCCGCCGGTCCGTTGCTCGTCACCATGGTGGGGAGGCCCGTCGGGGTGTGAAGTCGGCGCGACGACGAAGCACCGAGACATCAAGGTGATCGTCGCGCCTTAGCCGAGCAGCCTTATGTGTTTGAGGAACGCACTTACCTCAAGTAGGGGGCGAGACACTGGACTGCGGCGGTCACGAAAATATCGCTTTCAGCGCTGCGCTGGTTCCTAAGTAGCAAATTTGTAACCTTTGTACGTTTTAGTTGAAGGTGGCGACGAAATCGGACGAGATACTCTGGAGCAAGGGACCGTTGGCGATTTCGACTGCCCACGATCACCCCTTCCGCCTCGGGCATAAGGCTGCCCTCCTCGGATTAGTCGGTTCTACGCTGCTCGTCGCAACTTGTGGCGCACTGTTTGTCAGACTCATCTTCGACGCACAGGACAAAAGCGCCTGGGTCAATCACACTTATGAGGTCAGGGCCCAGCTCGATGCCGTTATGGCCGGCATCACGGACGCCGCGAGGGGCCAACGCGGTTATCTCCTGACCGGCAATCGAGACTATCTGAAGCCCTATGACGCAGCCGCCGACACCATGCCCGCAGATACGGATAAACTGGCCGAAATGGTGGGCGACAACGCGCCTCAGGCAGCTCGGGCGGGGAAGCTTGCGGAGCAAATCGGTGCGAAACTCCAGGAACTCGGCGATGCGATGCGCAAAGCCGAGGCCGTGGACAGGGCCGCGGCCCTCGAGGCGACCGATAGCCGCCGCAGCATCGAGTTGATGACCGACATCCAATCGACAGTTCAGACGATGAAGGATGAAGAAGCCGGCCTCCTGATCCAGCGCCGGCGTTCTGCCGCTAGGGTCACGCGTGCCTTGTTTATTTGGACCGTAGGTTTGATTCTGCTGGGGTTTGCAGCGGTTGCCGGAGCCATGCGTCTTGTCGTGCGCGAGACACGCAAGCAAGCCGAAGCCGATCGTATCCTGCGTGACGGCGAGAGCCGACTTAGGGCGGCGAACCAGCAACTGCTCATGGCCGAGGAGATCGCTCACGTCGGCCATTGGAGGATCGAGCTGCCGGGCAACGCTGTGACCTGGTCTGACGAGGTTTACCGGATCCACGGTCTGGACCCAAGCTCCTACAGCTCCGATCTCGGGACCGCGATTGATCTTTTTCACCCGGAGGACCGAGCCGAGGTCAGGCGATGCGTGCAGGAGGCCATGACGAACCGGCAACCCTACGCGTTCAAACTGCGTATCGTTCGTCCGGACGGCGAGGTGCGTCACGTTCTGTCGCGAGGCATGTGCGAGGTAGACCAGGAAACGGGCGAACTCCGCGCCGTCTGCGGCGCCATCATGGATGTGACCGAGCTTGCTCAGGCGGAACGGCATCTGACGGAGAAATCGGCGCTGCTTCAGGCGACACTCGACAACATCGAGCAGGCTTTGATCAAGGTCGCGCCGGACGGAACTATCGAACTCGCGAATCGTCGCTTCGGCGAACTGCTCGACCTTTCGCCTGAATTGCTCGCCCGGCCGCGCCTGAACTTAGAGGACGTTCTCGCCTATCTCGCCTCATCGGGCAAATATGGAAGCGTTGATTCCCCGCTCGTCAATCGCATCCGAAGCCCCGGGGCGCTGCTGGCTTTGGGAACCTACGAGCACAGACGCCCGAACGGCACCGTACTCGAAGTCCGCACGGTTCCAGCGGCGGGCGGGGCTGTGGTGAGCACCTACGCCGACATCACGGCCAGGCGTCAAGCTGAAGCCGCAATGCGGGAGAG
The DNA here is from genome assembly GCA_038199665.1 of Hyphomicrobiales bacterium. Lineage (GTDB taxonomy): Bacteria > Pseudomonadota > Alphaproteobacteria > Rhizobiales > Beijerinckiaceae > Lichenihabitans. The sequence goes on along the minus strand of JBBPYT010000019.1, from coordinate 1,366 downwards.
TGAGGCGCGCTACCGCGTTCTGGCCGAGACGACCAGCGACGTCGTCACTCGGCTCGACCTCGATTTCGAAAGACAATACGTCTCTCCCGCCTGTCGGAGAGTCTTGGGCTACGAACCCGAGGAGATGCTGGGCGTCGGAGCGTTGGACTCCATCCACCCCGACGACGTGGTCGAAGTTCGCGCCCTAGCGGCGCGGCTGGCCGCAGGACAGGTCGACGGCGACCGAGCTGTCACGACCTATCGGGCGATGCACAAGCTCGGACACTGGGTCTGGGTCGAGGAGGGCTTGAACCTAGCGCGCGACCTCGCGTCCGGTGCGCCGACCTCGCTAATCTGTTCGTTGCGCGACGTCACCGAGCGTCAACGCGCGGCTAGGCACCTCGAACGCGCCAAAGCCGCCGCAGAACAGGCAACGCTGGCCAAGGCCGATTTTGTCGCCAACATGAGCCATGAACTGCGGACCCCGCTGACCGGCATAGTGGGGGTTCACGACCTGCTGGGACGCGACCCAAAGTTGACCGACGCACAACGACGGCTGGTCGGCCTCGCAAGCGATTCTGGCCGCTTATTGCTTAATATCGTCAATGACATTCTGGATTATTCCAAGATCGAGGCCGGCCAGCTGGCGATTGAAAGCATTCCTTTCGATCTGCAAAGCCTTGTTGAAAACTGCCGGCAACTCGCCCGCGAGGGACTGAAAGGAAAGCCAGTCCGAATCGAGACAAGCTTCGTGCCGAACGAGCCTGGATGGTTTCTCGGCGATCCCCATCGGCTTCAGCAGATTCTGCTCAACCTCCTCGCCAATGCTGTGAAGTTCACTGAACAGGGTGAGATCGGCATCAACGTGACCTATCGACCGGAGGTTGCGTCGCTGCGCGTCGACATCACCGACACGGGGATCGGCATCCCGACCGAGAAGCTGCCGATGCTGTTCGAACGGTTCAGCCAAGCTGACGCGTCGACCACCCGTCGCTACGGCGGGACTGGTTTGGGTCTCGCCATAAGCAAGCGGCTGGTCGAGCTTATGGACGGACGAATCGGTGTCGAGACCCAGGTGGGACAAGGCTCGCGTTTCTGGCTCGAGCTGCCGACCGAGCGCCTTTTTGCATCGTCGGAGGCCGCGCATTCCGCCAGCCTCGGCGAAGGTCAGGTCACTCGGTACATCCTCTTGGCGGAAGATAACAGGATCAATCAGGAAATCATCAGCGCCATGCTGACCAACCGCGACCATGTCGTGACGGTGGTGTCGGACGGCGCGGCCGCCGTCCAGGCGGCGAAGGAAGGGCCGGTGTTCGATGTGATCCTGATGGACCTGCAAATGCCCGGTATGGACGGTCTGACTGCGACCTGCGCGATTCGCCACTTT
>JBBPYT010000018.1:0-4125 GCA_038199665.1 Hyphomicrobiales bacterium | reverse complement strand
GGGGCTGGCGGTTGGCGGTCTGCCTCCGTCCCGGCTAGAATGCCGAGAGCCTTTCCCTTGACCCACCCTGTCCATGCCCCAGCACCGTCCCGTTCAAGCCGGCGACCACGTCTTTCTCGTCGACGGTTCGTCGTTCGTGTTCCGCGCCTATTTCCAGTCGATCCGCCAGGATGCGAAGTACAACTACCGCTCGGACAAGCTGCCGACCGGCGCAGTGCGGCTGTTCGCCACCAAGCTTCTGCAGTTCGTACGCGAAGGCGCCATGGGAGCGACGCCCACCCATCTCGCCATCATCTTCGACAAATCGGAGAACTCGTTCCGCAAGGAGCTTTACACCGACTACAAGGCGCACCGGAACGAGCCGCCCGACGACCTCGTGCCGCAGTTCCCGCTGATGCGCGAGGCCGTGCGGGCGTTCGGGCTCGTTCCGGTCGAACAGGACAAGTATGAGGCCGACGACCTCATCGCCACCTATGCGAGGCAGGCCCGGGAGGCAGGTGCCGACGTGCTGATCGTGTCGGCCGACAAGGACCTGATGCAGGTCGTGGGCGAAAGGGTGTGGATGTACGACCCGGCGTCGGGCGCGCCGGGCGCCATGGGTTCGCGCGACGAGCGGCGCATCGGACCGGAGGAAGTTGCGGCCTATTTCGGCGTGCCGCCGGCGCTCGTGGCCGACGTGCAGGCCCTCGCGGGGGATTCGACCGACAATGTGCCGGGCGCGCCCGGCATCGGGATCAAGACCGCGGCCCAGCTGCTCTCCACTTACGGCGACCTCGACACCCTCATGGCTCGTGCGCACGAGATCAAGCAGCCGAAGCGGCGCGAAGCCCTGACCCTGCCCGAGAACGTCGAGCGGATCCGTATTTCAAAGCAGCTGGTGAGGCTTTGCGACGACGTGCCGCTCGAAACGCCCCTCCATGCGTTGCTTTTGCCCGAACTGAATGCCCACCGGCTCGTCGGCTTCACCAAAGCGCTGGAATTCTCCACGCTGACGCGGCGCATCGCCGAAATGTTTGCCATCGAGCATCACGCGATCGAGCCCGATCCGGCACTGGCGGGACCCGGCGGCTGGCGCACCCGGATCGGCGCTCCGGCGGCGCCGGTCGAAGAGACGGCCGGCATCACGGCGGTGTCTCCTTCTCTGCCGGCGCCCACACCATCCGCCGCAGGATCGCCCGCTGCCACCAGCGGAGAGCCCGGCAGCCCCCATGCGCTGGCCGTGGCCCGCACCGCCGAGGCGCTGGCCACCGTCATCGACCATAGGAACTACCGCACCATCACGGCCATCGAGGACCTCGAAGCCGTGGTCTCGACAGCCTTCGAAGCCGGCATCGTGGCGATCGACACCGAGACCACATCGCTCGACGCCCTGCGGGCCGAGCTTGTGGGGATCGGGCTCGCCACGGCGCCGGGCGAAGCCTGCTACGTTCCGCTCGGTCATAGAGCCGCGAGCGACGGCGACCTTTTCGGCGCCGGCGAGCTTTTGCCGGGCCAGCTCGAGGTTCGCCGGACTCTCGACACGCTGAAGCCGCTGCTCGAAGCACCGGGCGTGCTCAAGATCGGCCACAACATGAAATACGATTGGCTGGTGTTCGCCGAGCATGGAATCGAGCTTGGTCCCTTCGACGACACCATGTTGCAATCCTATGTGCTCGATGCCGCAGCGACAAGCGACGACCATGCCATGGACGGGCTGTCCAAGCGACACCTCGGCCACCAGCCGATCGCCTTCAAGGATCTGACCGGCACAGGGAAGGCCTTTATCGGCTTCGCACGCGTGCCGCTCGACAAGGCGACCGAATATGCGGCCGAGGATGCCGAGGTTGCGTTGCGGCTCTGGCGCGCCCTCAAGCCCCGGTTGCCGGCCGAGCGCATGACGGCCGTCTACGAGACGCTGGAGAGGCCGATGGTCGAGACGCTGGGCCGCATGGAACGGCGCGGCGTCGCGGTCGACAGCGCCATTTTGTCGAGGCTGTCCGGCGATTTCGCGCAGACGATGGCGCGGCTGGAAGCCGAAATCTACCAGATCGCGGGCGGCGCCTTCAATCTGGGCTCGACCAAGCAGCTCGCCGAAATCCTGTTCGGCAAGATGGGATTGCCGGGCGCGCACAGGACCGCTACCGGTGCCTGGTCGACCTCGGCCCGGGTGCTCGACGATCTTGCCGAAGAAGGCAACGGTTTCGCCCGGCTGGTGCTCGAATGGCGCCAGGTGGCGAAGCTGAAGTCGACCTATACGGACGCTCTCCCGACCTTCGTCGACCCACGGACCGGCCGTGTCCACACCTCGTTCGCGCTCGCCGCAACCACCACCGGGCGGCTGTCGTCGTCCGACCCAAACATCCAGAATATTCCCATCCGGACGGAAGCCGGTCGCAAGATCCGGACCGCATTCATTGCGACACCCGGCTACCAGTTGGTCTCGGCCGATTATTCGCAGATCGAACTGCGGCTGCTGGCTCACATCGCCGATATCCCACAGCTCAAGCAGGCCTTCGCCGAAGGCCGGGACATCCACGCCATGACGGCGTCCGAAATGTTCGGCGTGCCGATCGAAGGCATGCCGGGCGAGGTGCGACGGCGCGCCAAAGCCATCAATTTCGGCATCATCTACGGCATTTCGGCGTTCGGGTTGGCCAACCAGCTGTCCATTCCGCGCGACGAGGCCGGCGCCTACATCCGGACCTATTTCGAGCGCTTCCCCGGCATCCGGGCCTACATGGATTCGACCAGGAAATTGGCGAAACAGCAGGGCTACGTCACGACTCTGTTCGGCCGGCGCTGCCATTATCCGCGCATCGCGAGCTCGAACCCGTCGGAGCGCGCCTTCAACGAACGAGCAGCCATCAACATGCCCATCCAGGGTACGGCGGCCGACATCATCCGCAGAGCCATGATCCGCATGGACCGGGCGCTCGCGGCCGAAAATCTCTCGGCCCGCATGCTGCTGCAGGTGCATGACGAACTGGTTTTCGAAGTGCCGGACGACGAGGTCGAGGCGACGATCCCGGTAATCAAGCGCGTCATGACCGAGGCGCCATATCCGGCGATCGCACTGTCGGTGCCGCTCGCCGTGGAAGCCGGCGCCGCCGCCAATTGGGACGAAGCGCATTGAACCGTTTCTTCCCCGAGCGCCGTGGAACTTAGGAGCGAGAGTGACGCTCGACGCGATGATCCTCCGGAGAAAGGCGCGACTCGATGCCTTGCGCCCCCTCGATCCTAAGAGCGTCGGTGCGCTTGATGCCTGGTACGATGTGGAATTGACCTATTCGTCGAACGCCATAGAGGGCAACAGCCTCACGCGCGCCGAGACCGCCGTCATTTTGGAGAAGGGGATCACAGTCGGGGGCAAACCGCTGAAGGATCACCTCGAAGCCATAGACCATGCCGATGCGCTCGGCTTCGTCCGCGCTCTGGTCGAGACAGGCGAACCCATCCGTGAAAGCGACGTCCGCGCCATCCACGGGCTCGTCCTGGGACGCAGCAATCGCGAGGAAGCCGGGCGGTACAGTGCGCACCAGCGCGCGATTCGAGGGTCGACTTTAATGCTGCCCTCGCCGGGCGAGATCGCTCCCCTCATGGGGGATATGGCGCACTGGCTGAAGACTGCGCCACTGGAGCACGAAACCGCTTTCGAGGCCCACTATCGACTGGTCACCATCCACCCCTTCTCGGACGGCAACGGCCGTACGGCACGGCTCGTCATGAACCTCCTGCTCCTGAAAGCCGGACATCCGCCGGTTGCAATCGACCCTCGGCACCGCGAGCGCTACGTTGAAGCGCTCGATGCAAGGCAGACGGGCGGTGATCGCACGGCTTACGATCTTTTGATGCGCGAACAGCTCCTGGCCAGTCTCGACCGCTACGTCGATCATCTGCAACGCGCCGGGCGCTGAAGCCGAATTGGGCTTCCCGCGGCCAACAACGGCCCAGCTTCCGCCGGATTGCCCGCCTAGAGCGTGATGGCGCTGATGTGAATCGGGGTTCCCAACTTGGTCGGTTTCTGATCATGGAATGATCTGGGTTGGAGGCCAGGATGGATGACGCGACCCCTTTCGATGGATTTGCGGACACGGGCGATGGCGCGGCTTGCGGCGGGTGAGAGCGTCCGAGCTGTCGCTGTTGCGT
>JBBPYT010000017.1:0-2361 GCA_038199665.1 Hyphomicrobiales bacterium | reverse complement strand
TGACCATCTATGCTTTTACGAAACATGGTTAGGAGCCAGCTGTCTACGCCGTGAATCGAACGTGGCGCTCCTGATTACGCCTTGTTTCCGTACAGATTTGCCGCATACTGCTGATGTGATGACAGGTTGGTCGGCTCGGCAGATTTTTGCGCTTATGCTCGCGGTCTTCGTGACCTTTGGCCTGAGCCTGTCTGTCGTTCAGGCGAACGACATGGCGGTCAAAATGGCGATGGCGTCCGACATGGGCGCCTCCGGACCCGGTGATTGTCACGGCTGTGACGGCGGCAATGCGGGTAAGCCCAAGGCGATGATCTGCACAGTCGCGTGTGTCACCCCCATCGCTGCCGCTTTCCCCGAGATCGGGCCAGTGGCTCGCACATCCGTCGCCGTCACGCTCGTACCGCCAAGAGCGGCCTTGCTGCTTGGCAGCACGAGTCCTCCTGACCCTTACCCTCCTCGATCCGTCGATCTCGGTTGACGTCGCGCTAGTCGCTTCCAGCGACTGACTGCGGCGGTTGAGCGTGCCTGCGGGCGTTTGTTCGCGCAGGGGACCCGAAGATGATTCTCGGCGTCCATCGGCAACGAATGCCGGCGCGTTCCGTCATCCATCGTGATCGCGGAAGGATCGACGAGTGCTTACCAATTCCAGTTGTCGCGTGTCTCGCCGGAGCCTAATCCTGGCGGGAGCGGGACTAGCCTTGAACGCGACGCTACGTTCGCGGCCGACATATGCATCGGACACCCGGGAATACCGAATTGTTGCAGCGCCGGCGCGCGTCGAACTGATCGGCGAGAACCGGCCCGAAACCGACGTGTTGGCCTACAATGGTAAGGTGCCCGGCTCGACCTTGCGCCTAAGACAAGGCCAACCCGCTCGCATCATCGTCGCGAACCGGCTCGACCAGGATACCACGGTTCATTGCCACGGCATCAGGTTGCCCATCGGCATGGATGGCGTGCCCGGCCTCTCCCAGCCGCCGATCAAACCCGGCGAAAGTTTCACCTACGCTTTCACGCCGCCAGACGCCGGCACATTCTGGTATCACCCGCATGCGAACAGCCTGCAGCAGATCGGGCGTGGCCTCACCGGCGTCCTGATCGTGGAAGAGCCAGAGCCTGTGGGGGTCGATCGCGACCTCGTCTGGATGTTGGCGGACTGGAGGCTTGGATCGGACGGCGTGATCGCCTCCGGATTCGGCAGCCACATGGATGCAGTGATGGCCGGTCGGACCGGCAATACGGTGACGCTGAACGGCACCGTGCCCACCGATCAACCGGTAAGGGCCGGCGAGAGGATCCGCCTGCGGCTCGTCAACGGGGCGCTCGCCCGCTTCATGGCGCTGCGCTTCGAGGGCCATCGCCCCCTTGTCGTGGCGATCGACGGCCAGCCCTGCGATCCGCACGAACCTGACAGTGGGCGACTCCTCCTCGCCCCGGCCATGCGCATCGACCTCGTGATCGACATGCAGGGCGAGCCCGGACGTAGCTATGCGGTGGTCGACGACTTCTATGAGCGGCTTTCCTACACGCTGACAACCTTGGCCTACCGCCAAGCTTCGCCTGTCCGTGCTCATCCTCTCGATGCGGCTCTGAACCTGCCGCGCAATCCGCTGCCGGAGCCGGACCTCGCGACCGCCGAGCGCCACGACATCGTGCTGCAGGGCGGCATGATGGGTGCAGGAGCGCTGAGTGGACTCGGTGGAATGCACGGGATGGCGACCCCCGGCATGGCCGGTGAGGCGGTCTGGGCCATCAACGATATGTCGATGACGGGCGATGGTCAGGCCGGAATGCCGCCGCTGCTTACGCTGCCGCGTGGGCGAAGCGTTGTACTCACCATCCGCAACCAGACGGCCTGGTGGCACCCTATGCATTTCCACGGCCACAGCCTCCGAGTGCTCAGCCGCAACGGCTTACCGGTTCCGCATCGGCAATGGGGCGATACCGTCCTGCTGGCGCCGAAGGACACGGTCGAGTGCGCCTTCGTGGCCGACAACCCGGGCGATTGGATGCTGCATTGCCACGTCATGGATCACCAAATGGCCGGTCTGATGACCGTCCTCCGGGTATCTTGAACTTCATCCCTGTTCCCTGAAGGAGACTGATATGAAATTGAACATTCGCATTGCAGCCATCGCGACCCTGATCGCGATGCCCCTGCCGGTCCTCGCCGCTCCGATCCAAGCGGTTCTCTATAAAAATCCGCAATGCAGTTGCTGTGAAGCCTATGCGGCCTACCTGCAGCAGAACGGCTTCGAGGTTGACGTCAAGCCAACGAACGATCTGACCCAAATCAGTTCGAAGGCGGGAGTTCCGGCGGACCTTGAAGGCTGCCACACCATGCTCGTTGACGGCTACGTC
>JBBPYT010000016.1:0-6624 GCA_038199665.1 Hyphomicrobiales bacterium | reverse complement strand
GTCCTATTCCGCCGGAGAGCCGCCGGCCGATTGCCCGCGTTGCCCGCGCTTAGTCGGCTATCGTCTGGAAAACCGTCGGAAGGATCCGCTCGGTCACAACGCGCCCGTTCGGTCTTTCGGGCCCGTCGAGGCACGGCTTCTGGTTCTCGGTCTGGCTCCCGGCGTGAGCGGCGCGAACCGAACGGGCCGGCCCTTCACCGGCGATTGGGCAGGCGATCTGCTCTATGAAACCCTGGGTGGCTTCGGCTTTGCGGTCGGGCGGTACGAGAGGCCGGACGATGGCCTTCAGCTCGCCGATTGCATGGTCACCAACGCGGTTCGCTGCGCTCCGCCTGAGAACAAGCCGACGCCGGCCGAAATAGCGGCCTGCCGAATGTTTCTCATCGACCGTCTCGATGCCCTGCCCCGGCTTTGTGCCGTTTTGGCGCTTGGCCGGATCGCCCACGAAAGTTTCATTCGCGCCTGCGGCGGTCACCTGTCGGCCACCCCATTCGGACACGGTCGGGAATACGACATCGTGTCGGGGAGCCGGAGCGTCAAGCTCTTCGACAGCTATCATTGCTCGCGCTACAACACGAATACAGGCGTTCTGACAGCGGAGATGTTCCGCAGCGTGTTCGGCAGGATTCGAGCATGTCTCGGCGCATGAGCGAAGGCTCCCGGACAGCTCCCGCGGGGCTCAGCCCTTATCGCGCAGCAGGCGCGATTTCTCCCGGTTCCAGTCGCGCTGCTTTTCGGTTTCGCGCTTGTCGTGGAGCTTCTTGCCTCGTGCCACCGCCAGCTGCAGCTTGGCGAGCCCTCTTGCATTGAAGTAGACCTTCAAGGGAACGATGGTCATCCCTTCACGTTCGACTCCCTGTGCCAACCGGGCAATCTCGCGTGCCTTCATCAGCAGTTTGCGCGGTCGCTTCGGCTCGTGATTGAACCGGTTGCCCTGCCCATATTTGGGTATCGTGGCGTTGATCAGAAACAGCTCGCCTTTTTCGGCCGAAGCATAGCTTTCCGCGATCGTAGCCTTGCCGGTGCGCAGCGACTTCACCTCCGTTCCAGTGAGAACCAGCCCTGCCTCATAGGTTTCGCCGATTTCGTAATTGTATCGTGCCCGACGGTTTTCGGACACGACCTTGAACCCGGAAGCTTCTTTGGCCACTACGCACCTGTCCTGGTTCGGGGTTCGAGAGCCGCTCGGCGCCTCATCCGTTCAACAGCCCCGCGTAGACCATGGCGGCGCGTATGACGGCCCGCGTCGGCTCGGTTGCGGATACCAACGGCAGCCGCACTTCGTCACTGAGACGCCCTAGCGCCGACAGGGCATATTTCGGGCCCGCTGGGTTGGGCTCGATGAACAATGCCGCGTGCAGCGGCACCAGCCGATCTTGGTGCGCGAGGGCGGTCGCGTAATCGCCCGCAAGCGCAGCCTCCTGCAGCGCGGCGCAGCTTTGCGGCGCGACGTTGGAGGTGACCGAAATGCAGCCATGACCGCCCGCAGCCAAAAAAGCCAGAGCCGTCATGTCCTCTCCCGACAGCTGGATGAACTCCGGGCCGAGCGAATGCCGCTGCGTCGACACGCGCGCCAGATTGCCGGTCGCGTCCTTCACGCCGCAGATGTTGTCGAGCTCGAACAGCCGCTGCATCGTTTCGACCGACATGTCGACGACGGACCGGGGCGGGATGTTGTAGATGATGATCGGAAGGCCCACCGCGTCGTTGATCGCCCGGAAGTGGCGGTAAAGCCCTTCCTGGCTGGGCTTATTGTAATAAGGAGTGACCACGAGCAACCCTTCGGCACCGGCCTTTTCGGCATGCCGCGCTAGGTCGATCGCTTCGACGGTATTGTTCGATCCAGCCCCGGCCAGCACCGGCACGCGGCCCCTCGCCTCGTCGATGCACACATCGACCAGCTGCTTGTGTTCCTCGTGCGACAGCGTCGGGCTTTCGCCTGTCGTGCCGCCGGGGACCAGCCCATGGCTGCCGCTTTCGATCTGCCAATCGATCAGCTCGCGGAACGCTCCCTCGTCGAACTCGCCGTTCTTGAACGGCGTGACGAGCGCCGTGATCGAGCCCCTGAATCGCGCCTTCATGGCAGTTTGCTCACGAACTGAGATCGCCGGCCTCGTGGCGCGGCCCAACGGGTGCCGCATTTGAATGGCTGGCTCTAAAGGATCGACGATGTATCTCGCGTGCACTGGCCTGAAAAGGGGAGTTTTCCTAACCTCCGTTGGAAAGCGCGCCAGTTCCGGCGTGGTTTAAGGTTCGTAAACGCCCGGAAGTCAGGATGGGATGCATGGCTCCGCCTATGAGATTATTCCGACCTGGTGACCGCATGCCGAACATTCGCTCTGCGGCCGCCTTGATTGCCGGAACGGGACTTGTGGTGGCGATTGTTCTGACCGTACCCGGCGCCCGTCGGACGCTCGAAGGGGCGCTCACAGGCCGATGGCATTCCACGCACCCCGGCGCGCGCCGCGCCCAGGTGGCGCTGGGCAATGCGCACCAGCCGCGCGAGATTGCGAACGGACAGGAAGGGCCGCGTGCGTCTCCCGCGCTCACGCCGGAGAACGACCCTCAACCGGAAACGCCGCCTGAGAGCGGGGGAGGTCCAGCCGCCGTGCAGGCCAGCGCCGCGCAGGACCTCGCACGTCCGGCGACGGAAGTCGACCCGCCATCAGGCCCGACCCTGGCCCAAACCGATCCTGATGCGAGCCGCGTCCGCGAAGCCATATCGTTCTACCGCCACGGCGATGTTTCGGCGGGCGATGTTGTAGCCAGTACGGCATCGAGCCCTGTCGCCCGCCTGACGATGGAATGGGCCGCCCTGCGGCTGCAATCGCACCAAGTCGGACTGGCACGCGAGGACGCATTCGCGGCGGCTCATCCCGATTGGGCCTCCTTGCCCTGGTTGAAGCGCCGCATGGAAGAGGCGCTGGCTAGTCAAAAAAGCGACGCCGGGTCGATCGACGCGCGGCTGCTGGCCGGCCCATTGAAGACCGTGGCCGGCAAGCTGGCCTTGGCGCGGATCGAGCGTTCCCGGGCTCAAATCGCGGCAGCCAGCGATGTCGTACGGCAGATTTGGCGCGAAGACGATTTTTCGGCCTCTCAGGAGGTGTCCATTCTGCACGAGTTCGGCGACCTGATCGAAAAGGCCGATCACAAATACCGGGCGGATCGCCTCCTCTATAAGGAGCAGCTGGTGCCCGCGTTGCGTGAAGCAGCTCTTGCCGGACCGGATGTGGTGCTGCTGGCCAAGGCACGGGCTGCGGGGATCGGCAATGCGGCCTCCGATGCGGCGATCGCCGCCGTGCCGAAACCCTTGCAGAAAGACCCCGGCCTGACCTTCTCGCGAATCCAGAAGGCACGCAGGGCGAACAAGATCGACGAAGCGGCCTATCTGATGCTCTCGGCTCCGCGCGATCCGACGCAGATCATCGACGGTGACCAATGGTGGGTCGAGCGGCGGCTCGTCGCGCGCAAGCTGCTCGATCTCGGCAACACGCGGATGGCCTATCGGGTCGTCGCGGAAAGCTCGGCCACTTCGACCGCCATGAAGATCGAAGCCGAGTTCCACGCCGGCTGGATTGCCTTGCGGTTTCTCGAGGACCCGAAGCGTGCAGCCGGCCATTTCGCCCGCATCGCCGAGATCGCCGAAACCCCGATCTCGAAATCGCGGGCCGCCTATTGGCAGGGACGCGCCGCCGAGGCGTCCGGAAACGCCCCCGCGTCGCTCGGGTTCTATGGCGCGGCGGCACAATATTCGATAAGCTTCTACGGGCAATTGGCTGCTGCCCGGATCGGGCGCACGGCAATCTCCCTGCGCTCGCCGCCTGCAGCTGCTACCGGCGATCAACGGTGCGAAGCCGTTCGGGTGGCGGAGTATCTTTTTGGGCTCGGAGAGCGCGACATTGCGCTGCCGCTGGCGCTCGATGTGGCCCGTTACGAACTATCCGAAGCTCAGGTGGGCGCCATGGCGACGGTGGTGGAACAGGCTCACGATGCCTGGGCGACCTTGGCGGTCGGCAAGGCGGCGACGCAGCGCGGAATGGCGCTCGACGAAACCGCCTTCCCGACCTTCGGCATTCCGGAATTCCAGCCGCTTCACAATTCTGCGGATCTCGCGACGGTCTACGCCATCGCGCGACAGGAAAGCGAGTTCGACCCGAAATCGCTGTCCTCCGCGGGCGCCAAGGGCCTGATGCAGATGATCTCTTCGACCGCCAAGCGCACGGCGGAGCGCGCCGGCGTCGGTTATGACGATGCACGGCTGGTGAACGATGCGGCGTTCAACGCGCAGCTCGGCGCCGCGCATCTCGGCACTCTGCTGGACGAGCAAGGCGGGTCCTATATCCTGACCTTCGCCGCCTACAACGCGGGCGGCAAGAACGTGAAGGACTGGATCGACGCCTACGGCGATCCGCGCAAGCCGGGAGTGGACCCGATCGACTGGATCGAGCGTATCCCGTTCACCGAGACCCGCAATTACGTCCAGCGGGTGATCGAGAACCTGCAGATCTATCGGGTGAGGCTCGGCCGCCCGGGAACCGTGGTGGTCGGCAACGATGCTCCGCCGCTCGGCAAGGGCACTTAGTTCCGCCCGTGCAGCGCCTTGAGCCCGTCAGTCACTTCGTTTCGGCGCCGGATGGTTTGCGTCTGCACTACCGCGAGTACGGCTCATTCGCCGGCCCTTTGCTGCCCATCGTCTGCCTGCCGGGCCTTGCCCGAACGGCCGCCGATTTCGACCGCCTCGCCAGGATTCTGGCCGAACATGACCGTCGCGTGTTGGCGCTCGATTACCGCGGACGCGGACTGTCGGCGCGCGATCCGGATCCGAAGAACTACGACCTCCGGATAGAGAGCGCCGATGTCCTCGCGGTGTTGACCGCCGCGGAAGTCGGGCGCGCGGTTTTCGTTGGTACATCGCGGGGCGGGCTCATCACCATGATCCTGGCCGCGCTCCGGCCCACCATCATCCGTGGCGCGGTGTTGAACGACATCGGCCCGGTGATCGAGGCCGAGGGGCTGGCCCGCATTCGGGGCTATGTCGGCAAGCTGCCCCGGCCAAACTCATGGACCGAGGCGGTAGACCTGTTGAAGGGGCTGGCCGGCAGCCAGTTCACGGCACTGACCGAAGCCGATTGGCTGGATTTCGCGCAGCTGACCTTCGCCGAAGAAAACGGTGTTTTCATACCAACTTACGACACCGCGCTCATGGAAAACCTGAAGACCATGGACCTGGACGCGATCCCTACGCTGTGGCCCCAGTTCGAAGCCCTGCGCCACGCCCCGGTGCTGACGATCCGGGGTGCCAATTCCGACCTGCTGTCAAGTGCAACCGCGGCCGAAATGATGCGTCGCCATCCCGATTGCGCGCTTCATACCGTCGTGGGCCAGGGCCATGCGCCTTTTTGACCGATGCGCCGACCGTCGAGCGGATCCGGACTTTCATATCGCATTGTGAAGACGCGGCCTATCGTGGGAGCGAGGCCACGCAGCCCTCGACGACTTTGCACCAAGCCGGCTGACGTGCCCGCCGGGTCGTCGAACGAACGGCCAAATCGGGCTCGAGGGCAGGCGCGGTTGGCAGCAGATACGGCTTCAGCGCGGCTTGCGACCTGAATAGACCTCCGTCAAAGCCGTCGCCGTCGTCTTGACGCGTTCACCCAGAACGGCCATTTGCTCGGACGCCATCCTGACGGCGGGCGCCGAGATCGAGACCGCGCCGGCCGGCTCCGAGTGTTCGTTGAGGATGGCCGCGGACACGCAGCGCATCCCGATCGTGTGTTCCTCGTCGTCGAGAGCCCAACCGCGCTCCGCCCCTCGCGCGACATCGGCCATCAAGGCTTTCAAACTGCGGTGGGTATTGGGCGTAAAGCGTTCGAGTGTCGCTCCTTCGAGCAGTTCTCGCCGGAAAGCTTCCGAGCCGGCTGCCAGAATGGCCTTGCCGGCAGCCGACGCGTGTATCGGAAGGCGCCGGCCCAGACGAAAGAAGGCCCGCACGGCCGCGTGGCTTTCGGCCTGAGCGACGCACACGACCTCGCGCTGGTCGAGCATGGAGACGTTCACCGTCTCCTCAACCTCGAGAAGAAGCTTCCGAATGATCGGCCTCGCGATGTCCGGGAGCTTACGAATCCTAAGATAAGCCGAACCGATCCGGAACAGCCCAACTCCCACAGTCCAAAGACCGGTCTCCTGGTCCTGGAAGGCAAGGCCGCGTCTAAGCAGCGTTGCGAGAAGCCGGTGAACCGTGGAGGGCGGCAACTCGGCTTGGCGCGCGACTTCGCTCAAGCCGAGTCCGTCGCTGCCCGCCAGCACCTCCAACAGCGCGATCGCCCGGTCGAGCGATTGAACATCGCCACTCGCCTCAGAGGTGGCCGAGGCGGGCCTGCCCCGCCGGCGCAGCGGTGTCACGGTTTGACTCATGGGATCCTGCTTTCCGGCCCAGGTTAGCACGAAACTGATTTTCCGTATCCTGAAATGATTTTTTGTCTTGCGGATAACATATCGCCGTATCATATTTTTCTACGATGTGGAATTGATTTCCAAAGAAATCGGAATTTTGGAATCGGGAGGGTGGTCTTGGCGAAAATGCGTGCCATTGATGCAGCTGTTCGCGTTCTCGAAAAAGAGGGC
>JBBPYT010000015.1:0-2901 GCA_038199665.1 Hyphomicrobiales bacterium | reverse complement strand
TGCCGCAGCAGACAGCGCGGAGCGACCTTCATTCGGCGTTGCAGAACGATGAAATCGACGCCGTGACCTGGGTCGGCCCCTATGACGATCAAAAGATCGAAGGAGACAGCGGGGCAGGTCTGCAGAAGGTCGCTCCGTTCTACTACTATCCGGGGTGGTGGCGCGGCGGATCCATGGTCCATCTCGTGTTCAACCGGGCCAAATACGAAGCCCTGCCCGATGCCTTTCGGGCCGCATTGCAGACCGCGGCCCTGGCGACCCACACTACGGTTCTGGCCTCCTACGACGCCCGCAACCCCGGTGCCTTGAAGCAGCTCGTGATCGGCGGAGCGAAGCTGCGGGCCTTTCCGCAGGATGTGCTCGAAGCTGCCTACAAGGCGAGCACGGACGTCTACAAGGAGATTTCCGACGCCAATCCCCGCTTCAAGAAGCTGCTGGAGTCAGCCCTGGCGTTTCGCTCCGACCAATACCTCTGGTGGCAAGTCAGCGAGTATACGTTCGACAATTTCATGATCAGGCAGCGGGCTCGCGGCTGAGGCCGGTTCCTCGGCGCCTCAGCGATCGATTTCGGCTCGCAGGAGGCTTTGCCGCCTTTCCCGCATGACCACGAAGAGGCCGGTGCCGACCACCATCGCGATGCCGACAGCCCCGGACGGGGAGGGGGCAATGCCGAACACCCCGTAGGTGCCAAGAACCGCGAAGACCGTCTGCGTGTAGTAGAAGGGCGCCACGGCACGCACCTCCGCCAAGCGCATGGCAAGGCCAATGAACAGTTGGGCGAGGCACAGCCCGGCCGCGGCTCCGGCCATCAACGCAAATTCCCGTCCGTCGGGCCGGTGCCAGCCGCGAGCGAGGCTCACCACCGGGGCCACCAGCACGGGCAACCATACCGAGCCGAGCGCCAGGATCAGCGGTGGGATGGAAAGATCGATGCGGCGCACCAGAAGGTCGCGCGCCGCCACCGTGAACGCGGTGACGAAGGCCAGAATGGCACCCGTGCCGAGGCCCAAGCCGCGGGGGTTGGCGATCAGCAACGCCCCGCCAAGGCCCACAAGAATGGCCGACAAGCGTGGGTATTCGATGCGCTCCCGCAACACCAGGGCGCCGAATGCGGTCAGGATCAAGGGTACGATCTGCTGGATCGCGGTCAGATCCCCGAGGTTCATGCTGGTCAGTGCGTAGAGGAACAGGAACGCTCCACTGGTATCGGCGAGGCAACGCAACAGCACCAGGCGGTCCATCACGCTCGGTAGATGCCGGACGTCTCTCGTCAGCCCGACCACCGTACCGATCACCAGTGTTGCGAGACCATTGCGGAACGCGATGGCTTCGGACACGGGAACGGAGCCGGTGACCAGCTTCGTGCAAACGTCCGAGGACACGAACGACGCCATGGCGAGGCACATCGCCGCGATCCCGCGGGCATTTCCGGAAAACTCTACCATCCCCAGGAACTCATCGAAGCGATTCGGGTCGCGATGGTCGGACACTCCCTTCCTTCCGTTCCGAACGCAACCGTCCTGCTTTGTTGCGGCTACGACCGCTGAGCTCGCGATGCGATTTCGTCCGGCGTGCAAAACACCATCGCCCGGCTGAGATCCGCTCACAACGAACAAGGCCGGCGCAGACGTGCTGCACCGGCCCATGTCTCGGCTGCTGGAAACGCGACTACTTCGGCATCAGCACGCTGTCGATCACGTGGACGACGCCATTCGACTGAAACACATCCGGCGTCTCGACGACGGCGCCGCCGCCCTTCTCGTCGATCAGAACGAGCTTGGCTCCGTCCATCTTTGCCGTGAGCGTACCACCCTCGACAGTCTTGAGGTTAGCCATGCCGCCGCCCGCCTTGATGGCCTTCGCGATTTCCGCTGCATCCATCTTGCCCGCCACGACGTGATACGTGAGGATCTGCGTCAGTGTCGCTTTCATGTCGGGCTTGACGAGCTTGTCGACCGTGCCGGGCGGCAGCTTGTCGAAAGCGGCATTGGTCGGCGCGAACACTGTGAAAGGTCCCGGTCCAGACAATGTATCCACCAAACCCGCCGCTTTGACGGCCGCCACAAGCGTGGTGAGAGTCTTGGCCTGGGAAGCGTTTTCGACGATTGTCTTGTTGGCATACATCGGTGCGCCACCGACCATCGGTTCGCCGGCGGCGTAAGCGCCCGCCGTCATTCCGAGGCCGCCCGCGGCCAAAGCTGCGCCGAAGGCCAACGAACGCAGGCCCGACTTGGAAAATATCATGAGGGTTCTCCCTAAAACGGCCTCCCCGTCACAAAGAAGAGTGGAAGGTCGCCTGAAGCTACGCGGCCCTTCGGGCTAAGTTTCAGGACCCCGCCTGTCCCGGCTGCGACAAACGATGTCACGGCAGGCGGTCGGTGCTGCTCACAACAGCAAGGCCGGACGTCTCAATGGGTACGCTTCGCTGGGGAACGGCGAAAGGACAACTGGCGTTCAGTGAGGATGTTGAACGTTTTTGGGGCTCACATGATCAATCTTCGCGTCCGTCGTTCCGTCCTCACCGCGATCCTGCTTTTGTCGGCAAGTGTCGTTGGGAACGATGCGGGCTTCGCGCAGTCAAAATCACATGCCGGCTGGTGGCGGTGGATCTGACCACCGGCAAAGGCCGTCGCGTGCTCGACGGGGATGTATCGACCCAGGTCCAAGAGCGTGAGAGTCACGATCGGGGGCCGCGAGCCGCGTCAGCCGGATGGGCGCGGCGTGGCCTTTGCGGCCGACAGCATCTCTCTCGACCCAACGGGCGAGTACCTCTATTGGCAGCCGCTGACCGGCAAGACCCTCTATCGCATCGCCACCGCGACTTTGAACGACGCAGGCCTGTCCCCCGACCAGGTTGCGGCCAAGGTCGAGAAAGCGAGCGACAGCGCACCGAACGATGGT
>JBBPYT010000014.1:0-4052 GCA_038199665.1 Hyphomicrobiales bacterium | reverse complement strand
TCCACGGCATCCCCGAGCGAAGCGTGCGCCTCGGCGATCCCTACGAAAGCGAGTGCCAGCGGACCGCCGCGCTGCTCGCCAAAGCGCTCGGCCTCACCCTGGACAAGTACCTTGTGACGTTCCAGTCGCGGTTCGGTCGTGCCGAATGGCTGCAGCCCTACACCGACGAGACCGTCAAGACCCTGGCGCGCCGCGGCGTCAAGCGCCTGGCCGTGGTCACTCCCGGTTTTTCGGCGGATTGTCTTGAAACCATCGAAGAGATCGGGGTCGAGAATGCAGGCTACTTCCGGGAGAACGGCGGCGAAGCCTTCGGTCGCATCGCCTGCCTGAACGACAGCCCCGCCGGCATGAAGGTCATCGAGGGCATCGTCCGGCGCGAGTTGATGGGGTGGGTCTGAGTGCCGGCCGGTCATTCGATGCAGGCGGTGTGGTGTCCGGCCAGTTTGTCCAGGTCCAGGATACGAACCGCAAGAGCCCGGTGAATCCGCGACGGGTGCGAGGGGTTGCGCAGGAACGGATTGGGCAGCGCCGTGGCAAGCAGGGCGGCCTGACGCGGTGAAAGGTCGATCGCGCCGACATGAAAATCGCGCTGCGACGCGGCTTCCGCGCCGAACACCCCGTCGCCCCACTCGGCAATGTTGAGGTAATATTCGAGAATGCGCTTCTTGGTCCAGATCGCGTCCAAAAGCAGAGCAAGAGGGATCTCGATCCCCTTGCGGATGTAGGAGCGGCCCGGCCAGAGGAAGAGATTTTTGGCGACCTGCATGGTGATGGTGGACGCCCCACGCGACGGGCTGCCGTGCCCATGTTCCACCACCTCGCGCAGCATCCCCCAATCCACGCCATGATGGCGACAAAATTGCCCATCTTCGGACAGGATGACGGCCCCGACGAGCTGAGAAGAAATCTGCGACAGAGGCACCCATCGTCGATCGACGGCTTGGCCGGTGACGAGGCGCCCCGCCATCAAGGTCGACACCGGGCGAACGATGCTGTCCACCGCGAGCGCGCAGGCAAACAGGACGATGAGAATGATCGCGAGGCGGAAGCCCCAGCGCAGAATGATGGTCAAGAGTTGTCCACGACGCAGCGATGATCGGCCGGGCAAGCCGCCGAGCGAGATGAAGCACGAATCCGCGATTCGAGAGTCTCAAAATGGACGAGAGCCGAGTCAGGGGCCATCCGCAGAGGTCGGGGCTTCCCCTTTCAAGCACCCGCAATTACGGTCAACCCGATGCCAGATCGCACGGATGCTAGGGCAAAACGGTTCATCCAGCCTGCGGTGAAGCAAATGGGCATCGAGAAACGCTTTCCGTTGCCCCTCCATTGAAACCCGGCGCTCGATGTCGCATCTTCACCTTGTACTGACGCACCTCCATTTGGAACAGGACTCAAACACTGAACGCCACGGTTTTTGCTGAAGCAGCTATGCCGCTTCCCTCGGCAGAGGGTGCATTGCCCAAAGCCGATCGTCTTATCCGCACCATTCTCGACAGCCTCGATGACGCCAAGGCAGAGGAGGTTGTGTCGATCGATCTCCTGGGCAAGACGTCGCTGGCCGACTTCATGGTAATTGCCAGCGGGCGCTTTAACACCCACGTCGGCGCGATTGCGGATCGTCTTCTCAGAAGCTGCAAGGACCTCGGCGTCGTGCCGCGCGTCGAAGGGTTGCAGAACTGTGATTGGGTGCTGGTCGATGCTGGCGATGTGATCGTCCACATTTTCCGCCCTGAGGTTCGCCAGTTCTACAATCTCGAGAAGATGTGGGGCGGCACTCGGCCGGCCGAGCTTCGCGCCCGCTGAAACACGCAGCGTGCGCCTGATCCTGATCGGCGTCGGTCGCCTGAAGGCTGGCCCCGAGCGTGAGCTCTTCGCACGCTATTTGTCGAGGGCGCGGGCAATTGCCCGCAACGCGGGCATTTCGACCGTCGATTGCATCGAGATCGACGAGGCGCACGCGCGCACCGCCGACGAGCGCAGACGCGACGAGGCGGTTGCGCTGAAGGCGCGGCTCACAGCCGGTGCTCTTGTGATCGCGCTCGACGAACGCGGCGCTTCCGTAACCAGCACGACCTTTTCGGCGACGGTAGGGCGAGCCCGCGACAACGCTGCGCCAGCCGTGGTTCTCGCGGTCGGCGGGCCGGACGGCTTGGATGAGGGCTTCCGAACAAGCGCCGCAATGTGCTTCGCCTTTGGTGCGGCCACCTTGCCGCACCAACTCGTGCGCGTGCTCGTTGCGGAGCAGGTCTATCGAGCGCTGACCATTCTGACCGGTCATCCGTACCATCGCGCCTGATCCGGAGCTGCTCCAGGGTATTTCCCAGGCCTATGGCGTGGCGTCCTGCAGCCGGGTCGCCAGCAAAGCGATGGTTTTAGAATAGATCTGGCTCTTGTTCCACTGCAGAAGCACCGGCCAGTTCGGCTGTCCGGGCTCCCAACCTTGCCCAGCCTTCCATCCATAGCTCGACAGGAACTTGGCCGTCGATGCGAGCACGTCCGGGACGCTGTGCAAAAGATCCCGACGCCCGGTCCCGTCGAAATCCACCGCGAATTTCATGTAGGACGACGGCATGAACTGGGTTTGCCCGATTTCCCCGGCCCACGCGCCGTGCATGGTCGCGGGATTGAGGTCGCCACGATCGACGATGCGCAGCGCATCGAGCAATTCCGTGCGGAACATGTCGGGCCGACGGCAATCGTAAGCCAAAGTCGCGAGCGACCGGATCGTCGAAAAGTTGCCGATATTGGCTCCGAAGTCGGTTTCCAGCCCCCAGATCGCGACAAGCACCGGCGCCTGCACGCCGTATTCGCGCTCGATCCGCGAGAAGACGTTGCCGTATTGCCGGATCAGGCTCGCGCCCTTTTTGATCCGGTACGAATTGACCATGCGGCCGGAGAATTGCTCGAAGCTTTGCCGGAATACCCGCTGGCCCCGATCATGGGAAATGGTGTTGCGATCATAGCTGACGCCGTCGAGCGCAGACGAGATGGCCCGCTGCGAGATGCCCTGGGCCGCTGCTTCGCTCCTGAAGCTTTCGAGCCACTCTGGAAAGCCGCTCGGATCGGCGCAGCTCGCGCCCGCAATGGTCGGCGTTGCGGCCGCCACGAGGGCCGAAATGATAGAGGCTGCGACAATTGCTCGTGTCGGGCGCATGAAACCTCGCGGGGTGAAATGACATACCAGTCTAAGACAACCGGCCGCCCTTTTGAACGCTCGCCTCGCCGTCGTGTTCCGGAGGTATCAATCCTGCAACAGTCGCTTCAGAAGTTCGACCTCTTCGGCCAGGGCTGTTTCCTTGCCGCACAGAGCTTCGATTTTGCGGACTGCGTGGAGCACCGTGGTGTGGTCGCGCCCGCCGAAGCGCCGGCCGATCTCGGGCAGCGAACGCAATGTCAGGGCCTTCGAAAGATACATTGCGATCTGACGCGGGCGCACCACGGTGGCGGTCCGGCGCGACGACAGGATGTCGGCACGGCTGACGTTGTAGTGGCTGGCGACGAGTTTTTGAATATCCTCGATCTTGACCCGCTTAGGCTCGCGCGTCCGCACGAGGTCGCGGATCGCCGCTTCGGCGGTTTCGACCGTGTGGGCGCTGCCGCTCAAGGTCGCGTGGGCCATCAATCGGTTGACGGCTCCGTCGAGGTCCCGTCCGTTCGTGCAGATCGTGCGCGCCACATAGGTCAGAACAGCGGGAGAGAGATCGAAACCGGGCTGCAATGCGCGCGCCGCAACGACGCGGGCTTCGAGGACTTTCAGCCGTAGCGTCTCGTCAAGCGCTTCCATTTCGACGCAGAGGCCGCCGGCCAATCGCGATCGCACGCGCTCCTCCAGCGATTCGAGATCGGCGGGAGGACGGTCGGCGGCAACGATGACTTGTCGCGCGTCGTCGATCAGCGCGTTCAGCGTGTGGCAAAACTCCGTTTGAATGGACTTTCCCTGCAGGAATTGAGCATCGTCGATGATGAGCACATCGATTGCTCGAAGCTTTTCCTTGAAGGCGATAGAGTTCTGCGCCTTCAGCGCCGCGACGAAGCCATACATGAAGCGCTCG
>JBBPYT010000013.1:0-14980 GCA_038199665.1 Hyphomicrobiales bacterium | reverse complement strand
GAACAGGACATGGCACGGACCTGGAACGACACTGCAGCAACCTTGCGCGGTCTCGCCACGCTCGTGCCGGACCTTGCTGGTCGCACCGTCGCAATGGCGGTCACCGGGCAAGGCGACGGAACCTGGCTGATCGACGATGACGGCAACCCGGCCGCGCCCGCCCTGCTCTGGCTCGATGCCCGCGCCGCCGGAATTACGGACGAGGTCCGCGCTTCGCCGCGAGGAAAATCCTGCTTCTTGCAGACCGGAAGCGGCCTCAATGCCTGCCAACAGGGACCGCAGCTGCTGTGGCTGAAGCGCAATCGTCCGGCGGTGATCGAGCGCGCCTCGACCGCATTCCATTGCAAGGATTGGCTTTACTTCAACCTGACCGGGGTCAGGGCAGCGGATCCGTCCGAGGGCGTTCATTCCTTCGGCAGTTTTCGCACCATGCGATATTCGACGGAAGTGCTGGACGCCCTTGGGCTCCGGGCCGAAGAACGCCTGCTGCCGCCGATCATCGACGGTGTGCGGGAGGCCGGCTCGCTGTCCGATGCGGCGGCGAAGGAAATCGGCTTCGGGGCCGGCGTGCCGGTGGTCCTGGCCTATATCGATATCGTGGCGACCGGGCTCGGAGCGGGCCTCTACGACCCGCGCCAGCAGACGGGCTGCACGATCGTGGGTTCGACCGGCATTCATATGCGCATTGCCCGTTCGGCCGACGAGGTGACGCTGAACCCCGACCAGACGGGATATACGCTGGCCTTTCCGGTGCCCGGAACCTTCACGCAACTGCAGTCCAACATGGCCTCGACGCTCAACATCGACTGGCTCGTCGACCTCGCGCGGGGCATCCTCAGCGAACATGGGATTTCGAAGTCGCGCCAAGACCTCCTGGCCGAACTCGACGACCGCGTGCTCGCCGCGGCGCCGGGCACGCTGCTGTTCCACCCCTATATTTCGGAAGCCGGCGAACGCGGCCCTTTCGTCGACGCTTCGGCGCGGGCGCAGTTCCACGGCCTGTCTTCGCGCCATGGCTTCAACGATATGATGCGGGCCGTCTACGAGGGCTTGGCCTTTGCGGCACGGGATTGCTACGACGCCATGGGCCCGATTCCGGAAGAGATCCGGGTCACCGGGGGCGCGGCCCGTTCCAAAGCGCTGCGGACCATTCTCGGGGCGGCGCTCGGCACCAGAATCCGCACCAGCACACGGGAGGAAGCCGGGGCCGCCGGCGCCGCCATGACGGCGGCCGTGGCGACCGGCGTCTTCCCCAGCGTGGAGCAATGTATCGATCGCTGGGTGACGCCGCTCCTCGGCGAAAGTGTGGTGCCCGACGCGGCGCTGGCCCGCCACTACGACCGCCTGTTTCCCACCTATGTGGCGGCCCGCACCGCAAGCGTGCCGACATGGCGGGCCCTGCGCGAGCACAGGGCTATGGCGCATGGCTGAGACCGTGGCCATCATCGGCGATCGCTTCATGCTGCCGCATATCTTCGCTGAAAGGATCGCGGCCGCCTGCGGCGAGGGCCTTCACATCCGGAGCATGGAGCAGCCCTGGCCGGACGTGCCCATGCAACTGCATGCGCCCGCGGAGGCGCTCGAAGGTTTGCGCGAATTCGTCGGGGATCCGGAAACCATCGTCGGCTTCATCGGCGATGCCGAAATCCTGGTCACGCATCTGGCACCGCTGTCCGGCGCCATGATGGATGCCCTGCCGACACTCGAACTCGTCGCCGTGGCGCGGGGCGGCCCCGTGAACATCGACACCGCGGCGGCGCGGGCGCGCGGCATCAAGGTGGTCAACACGCCGGGACGCAACGCCAGCGCGGTCGCCGAATTCACGATCGGAGCCATTCTGGCCGAAACCCGGAAGCTGCGGGCAGGCCACGAAGCCCTGCGGCAGGGACACTGGCGCGGCGATCTCTACCGCGCCGACCTCATGGGCCGAGAACTCTCGGAACTGACGGTCGGAGTGGTCGGCTATGGTGCCGTCGGGACCC
This sequence comes from Hyphomicrobiales bacterium, assembly GCA_038199665.1. Classification (GTDB taxonomy): domain Bacteria; phylum Pseudomonadota; class Alphaproteobacteria; order Rhizobiales; family Beijerinckiaceae; genus Lichenihabitans. The sequence goes on along the minus strand of JBBPYT010000013.1, from coordinate 12,998 downwards.
TGGTCGTTCGACTCCTCCGAGCTTTCGGCTGCCGGATTCTGGTCGCCGATCCCTATGTCCAGCTCAGCGTCGAGGACCGCGCGGCTGGAGTCGAGCACGTGGATCTCGGCACGCTGCTGCGCCGCGCGGACGTCGTGACGCTGCATGCGCGGGTGACCGCCGAGACGACCCGCCTGTTCGATGCGGATGCGTTCGGACGAATGCGTCCGGGCACGATTCTGGTGAACACGGCCCGCGGCCCGCTCGTCGATTACGACGCGCTCTATGATGTGCTGGCGTCGGGCCATCTCGGCGGCGCCATGCTCGACACGTTCGCGGTCGAACCGGTCCCGCCGGATTGGCCGCTGCTGTTACTGCCGAATGTGACACTGACGCCGCATATGGCGGGCGCTTCCATGCGCACCGTCACTTATGCGGCCGAACAAGCCGCCGAGGAGGTAAGGCGGTTCACGGCGGGCGAAGCCCTGCTCCACATCTGCTGACCTTGCGGGACCGAACATGAGGGATTACGGCACGGTGGACTTGGCGGTGATCGGGGGCGGCATCAATGGTGCAGGCATTTCCCGGGACGCGGCAGGGCGTGGCCTGAAGGTCCTCTTGTGCGAAAAGGGCGATTTGGCCGAGGGCACGAGTTCGCGTTCGGGCAAGCTCGTCCACGGCGGCTTGCGCTATCTCGAATATTACGAGTTCCGCCTCGTGCGCGAAGCCCTGATCGAGCGCGAGGTGCTGCTCCGGGCGGCGCCGCACATCATCTGGCCGATGCGATTCGTGCTGCCGCACTCGCCGGAGCAACGCCCAGCCTGGATGGTCCGGGCCGGATTGTTCCTCTACGACCACCTCGGCGGCCGCAAGATGCTGCCGGCGTCGCGTCGGCTGAACCTGCGCACCGCGCCCGAGGGTCGGGCGCTGAAACAAGAGTTCAAGACGGCCTTCGAATATTCCGATTGCTGGGTGGACGATGCGCGACTCGTGGTGCTCAACGCGCTCGACGCAAAGGACCGGGGCGCCACCGTGCTGACCCGGACGGCTGCAACTTCCGCGCGCCGCAGAGACGGCCTTTGGACGTTGGAGATGCACGACGAAGCCGGATTGGCCAGCACGGTCCGGGCGCGAGCGCTCGTCAATTCGGCGGGCCCCTGGGTCGAAGACGTGATCGGACGCGTGGCCGGCCGCAATAGCCAGTACCGCGTCCGGCTGGTGAAGGGCAGTCACATCATCGTGCCGAAGTTCTGGGACGGTCCGCAAGCCTATCTGTTCCAGAACGACGACAAACGGGTGATCTTCGTCAATCCGTACGAGGGCGACCTTTGCCTGATCGGCACGACAGACATCCATTACCAGGGGAGGCCGGAAGATGTTTCGATCGATCAGGGGGAGATCGACTACCTGCTCAAGGTGGTGAACCGCTACGCCGCCAGGCCGCTGCGCCCGACCGACATCCGCTCGAGCTTTTCCGGCGTCCGCCCGCTCTATGACAACGATGCGGATGCCCATGCCTCGGCCGTGACGCGGGACTACGTGTTCGAAGTCGACGATGCGGACGGCCAAGCGCCGCTCCTGTCGGTGTTTGGCGGCAAGATCACGACCTTCCGCAAGCTTGCCGAACATGCGCTCGACAGGCTGAACAGCATTTTTCCCAATGCCGGCAAGCCTTGGACCGCCAATGCCACGCTGCCCGGAGGCGACATCCCTGACGCGAATTTCAGCGCTTTTCTCAGGCAGTTCAGAAGCGAGGTGCCGTGGCTTCCGGCCGATCTCGCGGAACATTACGCGCATCTTTACGGCTCACGGGCCCGCGCGCTCCTCGGGGGCGGCAAAAGCATCGGCGATCTCGGCCGCCATATGGGCGCACGGCTCTACGAGCGGGAGGCCGAGTTCCTGCGCCAAACCGAATGGGCCATGACCGCGGCCGACGTGCTGCAGCGCCGCACCAAGCACGGGCTGCACATGAGCGCGGACGAAAAGCGGGACTTCGAAAGCTGGATGGAGGCGGCCTGAAAGGCCATCCCGAGATGCGTCATGGAAAGGTCGCCGGCCCTGGCCTAAAGTCGCCCGACAGCGGAATCCCCATATGGCTGGACACTCCCGGAGCTACACATGAAGCTGCTCGCAACCACCGTGCTCGCCGTCTCCATCGCGGCCAACGGCCCGGCCGTCGCGCAGACCTCGCCGGCGCAACAGCCTGCCCGGCCACTCGTTCACCTGCAGCCCGATCCCGGCCCGGAGGTCGCTCCCTTCGTGGTCGACCCGACAACCTCTCCCGACCCGAGCCGGGAGGACCTCGTCGCAGCACTGCGCAAAAAGGTGAAATACGTCTTCGTCATCTTCAACGAGAACCATTCCTTCGACAACGAGTTCGGCACCTTCCCGGGCGCCGATGGCCTGTTCTCCGACGGCCTCGGGCCTCGCGACCCCGAGCACACGCCAGGCTTCGTCCAGCACTACGAGGATGCGAAGGGGGCTGACGCCACCGTGCAGCCCTTTCGCATCGGGCCGGAGCAGAATTCGACCTTCATCGACAGCGTCGACCACAGCCACAAGGGCCTGGCCAAGAAACTCGACGTCTCCGCCGACCAGCAAGCCAGGATGGACGGTTTCGGCTCGGCTGAATTCGGCCGCTTCGTTGCGAACGGCGGGGCCAGGAGCGCCGCCATGGCGACGCAGTTCGCGCATCTGGTCATGAGCTATGTCGATTGCGACACGATCCCGTTCATGTGGCATTACGCCAGCCGTTTCACGCTGTTCGACAACATCTTCGCCACGGAGGATACGCCTTCGACCCCGAATGCGATCGCCATGTTGGCCGGCCAGTCGGGTGAGACCCAGTGGGTCAAGCACGGGCCCGACGGAAAGGCCTACACGGCCGGCGAAAATGCCGGCAAGACGCAAGGACCACCGATCGTCAACGATCCGCAACCCTTCTACGGGTCGCAGTTCGACACGACGGCTTCGGGGCGGCAGCCGGCCGGAAGCGGCGGCGAGAACTACAAGAACGGCAATATCGCTTCGAATCTCACCTTCGCGACCGTACCGCTGATCCTCGCAGGCCGCGATGCGGCAACGATCACCAGGGAGGACTTCAATCCGGAATTCGACCTGCCCGACATCCAGCAGGACATTCCCTTCGTGGCCTCGAAGGGCGGCAAACCGGTCGCCTGGCGCTGGTACCAGGAGGGCTACGACCACGAGCCGACGGACGCCGAAGGGACAGCGTCTCATTCGAGCTATGTAAGCCATAACGCGGGCCCGCAATATTTCGGCTATCTGGCCAACAACCCGACCTACCACAACAACCTGCGCGGGCTGGGCGACTTCTTCACCGACATGGCGAGCGGCAACCTACCCGCCGAGGGTGGCGTCTTCTACGTCCGCGGCGGCTTCGCGGCCGTATCCGGGCAGCACCCGCCGATCCAGAACCCGCGCTATCCCAATCCCGACGGGCTGACGCCGTCGCAAATCGCCACTATCAATGCCAACAAGGATGGCGACGACGATCATCCGGGCTACAGCGACCGGCAGCTCAGCGAGGGCATGGCGGCTCGCGCCATCAACGCGATCGCGAGCCGGCCCGACATCTGGAACCAGAGCGCCATTATCATCACCTACGACGAATCCGACGGGTTCTACGATCACGTACCCCCGCGCATCCTGTCATACGGGCCGGACCAGCTGCCGCTGTCCCGCGGCATTCGAGTGCCGATGATCGTGATCTCCCCTTATGCCAGAGCCCATGCGGTGTCGCGGGCCGAGGGCGACCACAACGCGGTGATCGAGACGATCGAGCAGATCTTCGACGTTCCGCCGCTCGCCACCTTGCCGGACGAGGCGCAGGCGCTGATCATCGGTGCAGAGGCGCGCTTCAACGGCCCGAACGGCTTCGTGCAGCACCACCTCGGGCCGCGCGACATCAACACCCCGCAAACCGACGACCTCCTTTCGGCCTTCGAGCCGAAGCGCCTGACGGGCGAGTTGCCGCCTTTGCCCCCAGCCTATGCCACGATCCCGGACGACGTGGTCGGCACCCTGCCCCATTACGGCGGGCATGGCTGCAGCGCCATCGGGATCGTGCCGGAGGACCGTCGCCAGAAGATCGAGACGGTGGTACCCGAGGGCTTCAACTCCCTGCCGATCACCTTTCCGCAGTATAACAGCCGGCAGGGCGGGTAAGCCGCTGGGCGCACCGTGGCAGCCTGCGTTGGAAAGAGGCACTTGCGACCGCTGCTCCTCCTCTCCCTTGTGAAGAGGGGGGGTGAGTGTCGAACGAGGATCAAGCGCGTCATGGCGCTCGGAATAGGAGCGCCCTTTCCTGCGGCAGCCGTCGTGGCTGCGGCGACCGCCTTGTTGCTGGCAGCCGTGATGCCCGTGCACGCCGGCACCATTCTCGATCGGGCGCGGGCGCAAAACACCGTGCGCTGCGGCGCCGAGCAGCGACCGGGTTTCGCGGCACCAACCCGGGACGGTGTGGAAGGCCTCGGGCTCGATCTGTGCCGCGCCGCGGCGATCGCCGTCCTTGGGCCAGGGGGGCGGATCGACTTCCGGCTGCTCGATAGTGCCGCGGCCCTCGACGCCGTGGGCGGGGGCAAGCTCGACCTCGTCTTCCTGACCGGCGGCCTGGTGGCCGAGGGCCACCTCGCGGCAAAGGTCGTTCCTGGCCCGCCGGTCTACATCGATCAGTTTGCCTTGATGGTGCCGGAAGACTCCGCCTTCCGCCGTCCGCAAGATCTCGAAGGCAAGATCGTCTGCTTCATGATCGGCAGCCCGGCGCAGCGGGCTCTCGAAGCCGCCTTCGAGGGATTCGGCTCGGAATTCTCGCGGCTCGGCTTCGAGGAGGATGTCGAGATGCGCGATGCCTACAATGTCGGGCGTTGCCAGGCCATCGCCGGCGAAGCCACGACTCTCGCGGTGATCAGGCAGGATGGCGGCGTGAACCGTCTGAGGAGCCGCATTCTCGACCAGCCGCTCGGCCTCGACCCCGTCTTGGCCGCCACGGGATCGCAGGACGGCGCCTGGTCCGCTACGGTCTACTGGCTTCTGCAGGGGCTCGTGGCAGCCTCGGCGGCGCCCTCCGGATGGCATGGCTCAGGTACCGGGCTCGACACCGACTCGGCCAGCGCGCTCGGCCTGCGCGAGCACTGGCAGGCGGACATCGCCAGCGCGCTGGGCAGCTACGCCGAGATGCTGCGCCGCCATACCGGCGAGGGTTCGACGCTGCGCTTGGCGCCGGGTCCCAACGCACCCTGGCCGGCCGGGGTCATGCTGCCGCCAACCGTGCCCTGATCAGGCGCGCCCGGTGTCCACATGGGGCGCCCAGTAGTTGACGCTTTCGCGCATGGCCGCAACGACGCTGCGGTCCGCAGGCTCGCGCTCGCGAAACGCCAGTTCGAGGCAGAGCTCGTTGTCGGTCCCCCCGCCCGCCTCGACCGCCGCGATGAGCCTGGCAGGCACGATCCTGCCGTCCCGATTGTAGGCTTCGGTAAACGGCCAGTGGCCCCCCTTGTTCATCGAACTCTGCTTGATGTGGATGATCGGCGACTGCGCGGCGAAGTTTCTCGCCCAGGCATAAGGATCGGTGTCGGACGGGTCGGACGACGTAACATCGCCATGGTCGATGTCGACCATCGGCTTCAGCCGGACAGGCAGGTTCGCCGCGTCGATCGTATCTTGCAGCGACTGCGTTTCGGCCTGGGTGTGGCCCAGTTCGCGGGCCACCGACATGGGCTCCCAAAACAGGTATTCGAGCCCTTTCAGCCTGGCATGTTCGGCCACCTCGCGCCAGCAGCGAAGAGCCTCCTCCATGATCTTGTCGCGACGCGACGCGTCGTCGAAGTCGCGGTAGGTCAGAATCGCATATTGCGTGCCGATAGCGGGGCAGCCGAGGTCGGCCGCGATGTCGACCAAGCGCTGGAACCATTCCACATAGTAGCGGCGGACTTCCGCATCCGGGTGGCCGAAATGGTTCAGCCGGCCGTAGGGTCCGGTCATCATGGACGTGACGCACAGCTTCTCCGTCGCGCAGGCCTGGGCCATGCGGTCGGTGAGGCGCCGCACCAGGGGGGCCGGCCAGGCCGGATCGATGAATTCGTGCGTCAGTTGCACGCGGCCGATCCCGACATCCGCGGCCAGCGTATGGACGAGATCCTCCGGCTCGGCGAAGCGATTGACGAAAGGGTTCGTGCTCAGCGAAAGCCGAAAGGTCATGACATTGCTTCGCCTCGGGCGCGGTTCGGCGAGGTCGCCTCCTCGGGCGCCTTGCGCCTGTGTAGCGCATCCTACCAGCCGTCTCCGCCGACCCGCAACCAAGCTCCAGAATTGGACTCGTTCGGCAAAAACCGGGTGTCCGGCCCAGCCGCAGAAATTCTACCTTCAAGCCGGTCGCCCGGATCTTGCCTGCCGATACGCGAGGGGAACGCGAAATGGCCGCACATTCGGCCCTTCTCCACCGCCTCGCGAAACCGCCTGTCATCGAGGTCGGTCGATGGTCAGGCGACGAGCTTTACGAGACCGAGCCGTGAAGCTGGCTCTCGACACCAACATTCTTGCCTATGAGAGGAACGAGGCGTCGGCTCGTGGACGGGTCACCCCTGCGCCCGCCGCCCCAAAAGTTTGCGCGCCGTCGCGTCCGTGGTGATCAGCCCGCTGAGAATCCCGGCCCGCAGGACGGAAAGGATCGCCTCGGCCTTGTACTCGCCGCCGGCCACGCCGATCGCCTCCCGGCCGCGCAAGGCCTCCGGTGCGAAAGCGATGACGCGATCGTGCAGCGACGTGCCCACCTTGCGGCCGTCGAGATCGTAGTAGCAGCCGAGAATCTCGCCCACGGCACCGGCGCGGCGCACCTCGTCCAGATCCTCGGGGCCGATGGCTTCCATGCGCAAGTCGGTGAACTCCTTGTCGAGGATGCTGCCGATGCCGAGCAGGCACAGGCTGGCCTGTTCGGCTGCGTCGAACGCCCGTCGCACACCCGCCTGCCGCATCAGCACATCGCGGTCGGACGCGTCATCGGCGTAAAGCGGCACCGAAATCAGATGCGCGAGGCTGCCGGTCCGGTCGGTCAGGCCGTACACCACCTCGTAAGGCAGCGCGCTCAGCCGAGACGGCAAACTGCCGAGCAGCGTCACGAACTGAACGTGGCTCGCCTTGCGGGCCGGCAGGAGCTGGCTTGCGGCGGCGAGAGTGCGGCCATGGCCGACACCGATGACCCGATGACGCTTGCTTTCGATCACGCCATGAAGGTAGCTCGCCGTCGCGACCCCGAGGGCATGCAGCGGCATGCGCCTTTCGCCGAGATCGGGAACGACCCGGACGAATCCGAGCTCGAACTTTTCCGTGAGGCGCCGTTCGAGGATGACGCAATCGGCAATCGGCCCATCGACCAGGACGCGCACGATGCCACGCTCGGCCGCATAGGCGATGAGCCGGTTCACCTTGAACAGCGAGAGCTCGAGCTGTTTGGCCACTTCCGCCTGAAGCAAGCCTCCGACGTGGTAGAGCCACGCGGCACGTGCCGCGAGTTCCGCTTCGGCATCGCTCTCCATCCGCCCGTCCGCCCCGTCGCGCCGCTTCATCCCGCTCCCGCCCCGTCTGGAAGCATGGATGCTAAAGGGAGCGTCAAGCGTGCGCCAGCCGCATGGCAGAGAAACATTGGATTGATGCCGTGCTTGCAGCCGGCGCATGCCGCCCGCGCGGATGACTGGGGAGTCATTTTCGGCGTTCGCCTGCCCGACTTTGCCGATCGCCGATCCGGGCTGCGGCGAGTTCGCTGATCCTGCCGAGCCGGGCTCCACTTTGCGTCGATGTGGCAAAAGGCTCTTGCGCGAATGGCCTGCAGCTATGAAATCTGCAGGAGGGCTTATCGGAAAAGGGTCTCCCGTGAGCATGGAATTCGAGGATTGGGAAGTCACGCCGACCGCTCAGCCGCGGGCGGACGATTACGCGTTCGATTTGGACCAAGCGCTCTCGTCCGTTGTCGCGTTGAGCGCACGCGTCCCGGAAGACGCGTTCACGGCCGAAACGCTCGGCGTCGAAAGAGCCGGGAACGGCGTGCTGGTCCGCCAGGACGGGATCGTGCTGACCATTGGTTATCTGATTACGGAGGCCGAGGAGGTTCACCTCCGGACCAATCGCGGGCAGATCGTGCAAGGCCACGTACTGGGCTACGATCAGGCGTCGGGGTTCGGGCTGATTCAGGCTTTCGAGCCGCTCGAGGTGCCGGCCATCAAGCTCGGAGATTCACGCCATGCGGCACCCGGCGAGGAGGTCGTGGTGGCCGGCGCGGGCGGCCGGCGGCGCTCGCTCGCGGGGCGCATCGTGGCTCGTCAGGAATTCGCCGGCTACTGGGAATATCTGATCGAGGAGGCGATCTTCACAGCGCCGAGCCATCCGAACTGGGGCGGCACGGCCCTCATCGGACGATCCGGCGATCTGCTCGGCATCGGATCTTTGCACCTGCAGCAGCAGACATCGAGCGGGCGAATCGTGCCCTTGAACATGGTGGTGCCGGTGGAGCTGCTCATGCCCGTCTATGACGACCTGCTGACCGGTCGCGCCGGTCGCAATGGCCGGCCGTGGTTGGGCGTCTACGCTCAGGAGGTACAGAAGAGCGTGGTGATCGTGGGCATCGCAGGGAGGGGACCTGCCGCCCGGGCAGGCTTGCGGCCGGGAGACATCATCCGCGGCACCGCCGCCATGGAAATCACCAACCTGGCGGATTTTTATCGCAGCATGTGGGCGCTCGGCGGCGCCGGCGTGGACGTGCCGCTGACCCTCGAGCGGGAGGGCGACGTGTTCGAGATGCGCGTCACATCGGCTGACCGCGGCAGTTTCCTGAAGCGTCCGCGCCTGCATTGAAGGCGGAACTCGTCGCATCTGCCGGGCCCGAGCCCGAGCATCCCGGCAAGATCAGGGTCGGCACCGCTTCCTGGGCCATCCCTGGGCGCCTTGCGCCCGCTTTTTCGGCATCGGGAAGCGTCCTCCAGCGCTATGCGTCAAGGTTCGGCGCGGTCGAGATCAACTCTTCCTTCCATAGATCGCACAAGCCCGGCACCTACGCGCGCTGGGCCCAGAGCGTTCCCGACGATTTCCGCTTCGCCGTGAAACTTCCCAGGACCATCACGCACGAGCGCCGGCTGGTCGACACGGAAGCGCTCCTGGATGCCTTTCTCCAGCAGATCCGGGCTCTTGAGACCAAACTTGGGCCGCTGCTGGTCCAGCTGCCGCCGAGTCTCTCGTGCGAACCCCGGACAGCGGCCGCCTTCTTCGACCATTTGAGGCAAAGCTTCGATGGCGCCCTGGTTTGCGAGCCTCGCCACCCGGGCTGGTTCGACGCGGAAGCCGACGATCTGCTGTCATACCACCGCGTGGCAAGGGCCGCGGCGGATCCAGCGCCGGTGGCGCCAGCCGCGGATCCGGCAGGATGGACGGGTTTCGCCTATTTCCGTCTGCATGGCACGCCGAGGATCTATTATTCCGAGTATTCCGCCGCATTCCTGGCTGGACTGACGGATCGGCTAGGCGCCCTTTCAGGTCGTGACGCATGGTGCATCTTCGACAATACGACCCTTGGCGCCGCGACCGAAAACGCTCTCGATCTCGATGCGAGGCTGTCGCGGTGGGGACACCCCCCGTCGATTTGGCCGGAGTCTTGGGTTTGAAGCCGAAAAAACTCGGCGTCCTCAGCTCGATGCGCTAGAGACCAGCAGCGCCTCGATCTCGCATCTGAATGGGACAGGAAACGATGGCAAAGACAATGCAGGGGCCCGGCCTTTTTCTGGCGCAATTCGCCGGAGACGCGGCGCCGTTCAACTCCCTCGACGCAATCTGCGGCTGGGCGGCGGAACTCGGCTACAAGGGTGTGCAGATCCCCACCTCGGACGCCCGGCTGTTCGATCTCGTCAAGGCCGCATCCTCGAAAGCCTACTGCGACGAGGTCGCCGGCACGGTCGCGGCCCATGGACTTTCGATCACCGAATTGTCGACTCATCTGCAAGGCCAGCTCGTCGCCGTCAACCCGGCGTTCGACCAAGCCTTCGATGCTTTCGCGCCGCTTGCCGTGCGGGGCAATCCCAAGGCGCGGCAGGAATGGGCCGTCGAGCAGTTGATGATGGGCGCCAAGGCGTCCCGCCAGCTCGGCCTGACCTCGACCGTGACCTTCACCGGCGCCCTGGCCTGGCCTTTCGTCTATCCCTGGCCGCAACGGCCGGCCGGGCTCATCGACAGGACCTTCGACGAGCTGGCGCGCCGCTGGAAGCCGATCCTCGACGCTTATGACGAGGCCGGCTGCGACGTCTGCTACGAGATCCATCCCGGCGAGGACGTGTTCGACGGCGCCACCTTCGAAATGTTCCTCGACAGCCTCGCCAACCACCCCCGCTGCGCCATCAACTACGACCCTTCGCATTTCGTGCTCCAGCAGCTCGATTATCTGGCGTTCATCGACATCTACCATTCCCGCATCAGGGCGTTCCACGCCAAGGATGCGGAGTTCAACCCGACCGGACGCCAGGGCGTTTATTCAGGCTACCAGCCCTGGATCGACCGGGCCGGGCGGTTCAGGTCGCTCGGGGACGGCCAGGTCGACTTCGTGGGCATCTTTTCGAAACTCGCTCGATACGACTACGCGTCTTGGGCGGTGCTGGAATGGGAATGCTGCCTCAAGCATCCGGAGGACGGCGCGCGCGAAGGGGCCGAATTCATCGCGAGCCACATCATTCGGGTGACCGACAAGGCTTTCGACGATTTCGCTGGCTCGGCGGTCGACGACAAGAAAATCGAGCGGATGCTCGGGCTGCGGCCTTGATCCAAAACCTTGCCCGGCCGCGTCGGAACCCCATGCTGCTCTCGGCTTTTTCGCTCGATCCCCGGCTGGTCGCCGATACCCTCGCGGTGGGCGATCTTGCGCTCAGCCGCGTGCTGCTGATGGACGACAGCCGCTTCCCGTGGCTGATCCTGGTGCCGCGCCGCCCCAACTGCCGCGAGATCATCGACCTTTCGGCCGGAGATCGGGCGGTTCTGGTGGAAGAGATCGCAGCCTGCTCGACCGCGTTGAAGCGGCTCACGACGCCCGACAAGCTCAACGTCGGGGCCATCGGCAACCGCGTGGCCCAACTGCACATCCACGTGGTGGCCCGCTTCGCAGAAGACGCGGCCTGGCCCGAACCCGTCTGGGGGCGCGGCACGCCGACGCGCTATGAGGCCGGCGCAGGACGGGAGTTCGCGGCCGCAATTTGGTCGGCCATCGGTTCCGAGCAAGACGCCCTTCGCACCGCCTCGCCCGCCGAGTCTTCCCGAGTTCCTGCATGAATCCTGCGGCCTTTTCGAAGACCTCCTCGAGCTTGGGATTCGCCCACAACCGCCTCGACCGGCTCGCCAACCGCCGCGACGATGCGGCGTTCGTCGAGTCGCTGCGGACCAGTGCATCCGGCCTGACCGCGCTCGTCGTGGGCGACGCTGCCCTGCTGCACGGCAAACCAGGTGCGCTCACCCCGTGGTTCAGCTTCGCCGAATCCGAACGACTGGGCGCCCTGGGGGAGACGGCGTTTCTCGGCCTGGGCCGCGCGGGTCCGGTCTTCGCGACCCTGCTCGGCGGCACCACGGCCGAGGAACTGGCCGGGCGGTCCGGCCTTTCGGTCTACAACCTTCGGGCTCTCGCCGTGGACAATGTCGTTTCGGCGGAGGACCTCGGGGCATTGGCGGAAGGCAAGGCGCTGCTGCACTGGCACGCGCACCATCGCTTCTGTTCCAATTGCGGCGCGCCATCGGAGGCTTCCGGCGCCGGCTGGCGCCGCCAATGCCCGAGCTGCGGCACGCATCATTTTCCGCGCACCGATCCCGTGGTGATCATGCTGGCAACCCACGGCGAGCAATGCCTCCTTGGCCGCCAGCCCCGCTTCGCTCAGGGCATGTATTCCTGCCTCGCCGGCTTCGTCGAACCGGGCGAGACGATCGAGGCGGCGGTTGGGCGCGAACTTCATGAGGAGGCCGGCATCCCGGTCGGCAGCGTCACTTATCTCGGATCGCAGCCCTGGCCTTTTCCGGCCTCTCTGATGATCGGCTGCCTGGCGGACGCCACCTCGACCGAGATCGAAATCGACCGTCAGGAGCTCGAAGACGCGCGCTGGTTCCCGCGCGACGAGGTTTTGACCATGCTGGCCGGCACGCATCCGGGCGGCCTCGGCTGTCCTACGCCGATGGCCATCGCCCATCACATCGTGCGCGCCTGGGCGGAGGCGGATACATAGGGAGCGCGAACGGGAAGTCGTTGGGCATGCAAGGACTTTGTTGCTCCGCGAGACTTCGTTCGCGCTGTCGGAACATCGTCGTCGGTCTATAATTCGGCCAACTCCGGAAGCATCAAGACCATGAACTTCAGCAGCGACAACATCACCGGCGCGAGCGCCCCGATCCTGCAAGCCATCGTCGCGGCCAATGGGGGCGCGGCCGCGCCCTACGGCAACGACGAAACCTCGCGCGAAGCGGAGCGCCGCTTGTCGGAAGTGTTCGAGCGCGACGTCGCGGTCTTCCTGGTCGCCACGGGCACCGGCGCCAACGCCCTTGCGCTCGCATCGCTCGCCGATGCCGGCACGGCGGTCTTCTGCCACGAGGAAGCGCATGTCATCGAAGACGAATGCGGCGCTCCCGAGTTTTTCGCGGGCGGCGCCAAACTGGTCGGCATTCCCGGATGGGGCGGCAAGATCACGCCCGAATCTTTGCGCGAAACGCTGGCCCGCTTCCCGCGCGGCGTGGTCCGGCAGGTCCCGCCCGCGGCGCTGTCCCTGTCCCAGGCGAGCGAGGCGGGAACCGTATATTCCTGCGAGGAAGTCGCGGCCTTGACCGCGCTGGCACGGGACGCAGGCGTAGCGGTCCACATGGACGGCGCGCGCTTCGCCAATGCGCTGGTGAGCCTTGAGGCCAGTCCAGCCGACATCACCTGGAAAGCGGGGATCCAGGTCCTGTCGTTCGGCGCAACCAAGAACGGCGCCCTGGCTTGCGAGGCGGTGATCTTT
>JBBPYT010000012.1:0-5214 GCA_038199665.1 Hyphomicrobiales bacterium | reverse complement strand
TGACCTCAGACAGAAAGGCCCGCACGGCGTCGCATCGCTCGAGACGGCCCGATCTGCCGAGCCCGAAGGTGTTCTGCATCGGGCCGACGCCGCGCTGCCGCGCACCGTTGAAGTCGGGGTTGTAGGGAATGCCCTGCCCCTGCGCGGCCAGCATGAAAAGGCGCGACATCTCGGCCATGTGGCCGGGGTCGGACACCTGCAGCGGCCCGTCGATGCCGTGATATTCGTCGTTGAAGCGGCTGTTGCGTTCCATGCCGCGAAAGTGCGGGAGCATGTCGCGATAGCTCCAGCCCGACCCGTGCCCGAGGAACTCGTCCCAATGGTCGTAGTCCTCCGGCTGGCCGCGCATGTAGACCATGGCGTTGACCGTCGAGCCGCCTCCCAGCACCCTGGCTTGCGGCACGATCGGTGCACGACCGTCGAGCTGCGGCTGCGGCACGGTCCTGTGCATTTCCAGATAAGCGTCGCTGGCAAGATATTTCATGTAGCCGGCCGGCATGCGCATCAGCCAGGCGTAGTCGGCGGGGCCGCGCTCGATCAGCAGCACGCGGGCGCCGTGGTCGCGCACCAGCCGGGTCGCGGCCACGCAGGCCGACGACCCACCTCCGGCGATGACGAAGTCATAGCTCATCGGATGCTCCGCACGCTTGGCCGGGCAGTCGATCGAAATGGCCGCTCAGGATCGTAACGCAGCATCGGCCAAATGCCGAGCCAATCGCTCCGCATCCTGGCCGAGCGGACGATCCTCGTCGAGCGGGTCGACGAGGCGGCGCACCTCGGCCCGCAGCGCGGCGGTGCCGACCCCCAGGCGCCGGCCGTTGCGGAAATCGACCGCCTGCGCCGCAGCCATGAGTTCCAGCGCCACGAGGCGGCGGTAGAGCGCGACGATCTCGCCGCATTTGCTCACCGCCAGCGGCGCCTGGGTGGCTTGATCCTCGACCCCTTCGGAGACCGGCATAACATCGAGGATGACGGGCTGGGCCGCGTGGCGAATCGCGGCAAGCAGCGCCCCCGCGGTCTTCTGCAGGGACACGAAGCCGGCCGAGGTGCCGCCCCGCGGCGACAGGTTGCGCGGCAACCCGTTGCGACCCGCGCCGGTCAGTTGCACGAAACGTGCTGCAGAAGCGTTCGCGGCTTGGGCCAAGGCGAGGCCAAGCGTCTCGAAGGCGAGCGCCAAGGCGGGTGCGTGGAAATTGCCGGTCGACATCACTTCGGCATCGTCGGCGAGCACCAGCGGATTGTCGGCGGCCGACCCGAGCTCCGTCTCGACTATGGCGCGGGCGGCCTCGACGGCATGATGCGCCGCGCCGTTGATCGATGGCGCGCAGCGTAGGCTCAAGGGGTCCTGCAGCGGCACGTCTGCCCCAGGTTCGCCGAGGGCGCTCCCCTCCAGCAGGGCTCGGAGCGCGGCGGCCACCTCGGCCTGCCCCGGCGAGGGCCGTGCGGCCTGCAGGCGCGGGTCGAGGATGGACAGGTTGGCGCCGAGCCCTTCCATGGCCAGGGCGAGCACCGCGTTCTGCCGATCGAGCAGCACGGCGGTATCGGCGACCACGAGGGCGCCCTCGCCGATCGACACCGAATTGGCGCTGATGAGCGACAGCCCGTCCTTCGGCCCGAGACTTGCCGGACGGAGCCCGGCCTTCGACAGCGCTTCACCCGCCGGCATGATCCGGCCCCCGAACTCGGCTTCACCCTCGCCGATCAGCATGCGGCCGAGGGCCGCCAGCAAGCCGAGGTCAGCCGCGCCGACCGATCCCCAGCGGGGCATGACGGCATGAACCCCCGCATTGAGCGCCGCCACGAGCGCCTCGAACACGCCGGGCGAAAGGCCCGAACCGCCGGCCGCCAGCCCAGCAGCACGCGCCAACATGGCGGCGCGGACGATCTCGGTCGGCAGCGGCTCGCCCATCGCAATGGCGCGGCCGCGCAGGAACTGCTCCTGGAACGCCGCGGCATCGCCTTGGAGGGCCGCACTGCTTTTCGCGCCAAGTCCCGTATTGAACCCGTAGATCGCTTGCCCGCCGGCCGCGACGCGGTCGAGAACCTGACGGGCCCTCGCCAGGCGGTCGATGACCGACGGCGCGACCTCGACCCGGGTGCGGCCGCGGGCCACGGCCACGACGTCCTCGACCGAAGGACCGGGGTCTGCGCAGAGCGTCACCGACATCAGCTGAAGCGAAGCCGCTGGCCGATGCCGAGCGCCTCGGCCTTGCGCAGCATGGCATAGCCGAGCGCGATGTCGCTCAGCGACAGGCCGCGGTGCCAGAACAGGATGGTCTCGTCGCCACTGTCGCGCCCCGGTCTGGTCCCGGCGACGATCTGGCCCAGTTCGGCGTGCAGAGTGTTCTCCGAGAGCTTGCCGGCATCGACATGCGGTCGGAGCGCCCCGAACGGGCCGGAGCGGCACTGGCCCCAGTCGTCCACCACGATCTTGCCCATGATGTCGGTGAGCGAGAGCTCCACGGCGCTCATCGTACCGTAGGGGATGACCAGCCCGCCTGGCTTGATCCATGCGGTCTCGAGCAGCGGCTCGGGCTGGGTCAGCCGGGAGGCTTCGACCACGATATCGGCGCCCTCGACGCAGTCGCGCCAGGTGTCGACGGCGCGGACCGGCTTGCCGAGATCCGCCGAAACGCGCGCCGCGAAGCTGTCCCGGCTTTCCGGCCGCCTCGAGTGAACCCGGATCTCGTCGAAATCGAACAGGTGGTCGAGCAGGCGCACGTTCCAATAAGCGGTGCCGCGCGCACCGATATGGCCGAGGATCTTCGGTTTCGGCGGCGCCAGATGCTTGGCCCCGACAGCCGTGACGGCGCCGGTCCGCATGTCAGTGATGGCGGTCGCGTCGAGGATGGCGCGCGGTGTTCCGGTACGCGGGTCGAACAGGTTCAGGATACCGAATTCGGAGGGCAGACCCTGGCGGTAGTTGTCGACGAAATCGCCGACCACCTTGACGCCGGCCAGATCCATGGGCGCCACATAGCCGCGCAGCACGTTGAAGTGGCCGTTGAAGGCGGCGTCGGGCACCAGGTGGACGCGCGGCTCGATGGTGGTCTGCTGCTGGCCCTGGGCCAGCAGCCCCGCTTCGATGGCGCCAATGATCTCGTCGTCGGTCAGCGCGAGCGCCTCGACGTCGAGCGCATTGAGATAGTTGATGTAGACGGGTTTCACGGAGTCTCGGGGAGGTTGGGCTGGCACCGCATAGGCCTGTTCGGGCCTGACCTCCAGCGCTAAATCGCCCGGTCCCCTGCGCTGCGGCGCAGGCCGATGTTTCGCTTGGATTTGCACAGCCGAGGTCTTGCATTTCAGCGGCTCGGATCTAGATACCATCTCCATGGATGGATTGCGGATGGCAGAGCCGATGAGCAACGTGCATGAATTCCGGCCCAAGCCGGCCGAAAGCGAGAAGATCACGATCAACCTCGGCTTCGTCGATCTTGGCCAGATCGACCTCCTCGTCGCGGACGGCTTCTATTCCAATAGGACGGATCTGATCCGGACGGCGATCCGCAATCAAATCGAGCGCCACGCCGATGTGGTGAAAAAGTCCGTCGCCCGAAAAAAGCTGGATCTTGGCCTCGTCCACTACAGCCGCGAGGATCTGGAAGCGGTTCGGGACAGGGGTGAAACCTTGCACATCCAGGTGCTCGGGTTGGCGAGCGTCGGGCGCGACGTCTCTCCGGAACTCGCTCGCGCCTCGATCGCCTCCATCACCGTCCTTGGGACGTTGCAGGCCACCCCCGAAGTGCGGGCTGCTCTCGCCGACCGTATGGGTTGACCGGGAGCCCGCGGGTCGGCGCGTCGCCGACATGATTGCCTCGACCCCCTGGCCGGCTTGCCGGACACAGCGCGCGATAGCCGCGGCGTGAACCCGTGGTCGGCGTTCAACCTCCTCAAAATGGATCATTCGATGACCGACGTTTTTCAGCGGCAGATTTTTAGCGCGACCGACCTGACCCGGGCTGGACGTCTGCAGGAGGCGGCGACGCTTTTGCAGACTGCGCTCCGTGGTCTCACCACGCCGGCCGCGGAGAGCGGTCACCCAGGTTCGGGCCCGGAGGCGGCCCCGCAAATTCGGCCGTTCGCCGCAAGGGAGCCGCTCGCGCGCTTGATGCACGGCATAAGAGCTGCCACAGGCGAAGGTCTGGCGCGATCCTCACGAGGCGACCGGCCGATCGGCGAAAGCGGGCCGGGCACCTTCCTGCTCGCCGGCTTCAGCAACGAGGCGGGCTCGCGCCCTTACAAGCTTTATGTTCCGAGCCGTTATACGGGGGAACCCGTGCCGCTGGTCGTCATGCTGCATGGCTGCACCCAGTCGCCCGACGATTTTGCCGCCGGCACGCGCATGAACACCATCGCCGAAGAGTGGAACTGCCTCGTCTGCTACCCGGCCCAGACCGCGACCGCGAACGCCTCCAAGTGCTGGAACTGGTTCAATTCGGCGGAGCAGCGGCGTGATCGCGGCGAACCATCCTTGATTGCCGGCATCACGCAGCAGGTCATGCGGGACTACGCGGTCGACCGCCGACGCGTCTACGTAGCCGGGCTGTCGGCGGGGGGCGCTTTGGCGGCCACCATGGGCGAACTCTATCCCGACTTGTATGCTGCGATCGGGGTGCATTCGGGCCTAGCTTGCGGTTCGGCAAGCGATGTCGGTTCCGCTTTCGCGGCGATGCGGGGGGGCGGGCATGGCCCCGCGCGAGGAGGTCGCGCCAGCGACGCGCGCCGACGAGGGGCCGTTCCCGCCATCGTGTTCCACGGCGACAGCGACAACACGGTGCACCCCTCGAACGGGGATGGAGTCATCGCCCAGGCCAGGAATTCGGCCGCGCTTCGGACGACGGTCGAACAGGCGACCGTCCCCGGGGGGCGCAGTTACCGTCGCACTTTGCATCATGACGACGGCGGCAGCACCGTTCTCGAGCAGTGGAGCGTTCACGGGGCCGGGCACGCGTGGTCCGGCGGGAGCGCTTCGGGATCCTACACCGACGAGCGTGGCCCCGACGCTTCCCGCGAAATGCTCCGCTTCTTCATGGAACACCCGCGTCGCGACGACTTCGAGCCTTCGATCAAGGTTTGACGAAACGCGGTGCGCTAGGCCGCATCGATCGATTCAAGCTCTTCTTGCAGATCGACGAGTTCTTTGCCTCCCGCCATCATCTCGGTGATGCTGTCGCGGGAGACATCGCCCTTCCCGAAAGTTCCCAGGCTTTTGCC
>JBBPYT010000011.1:0-13642 GCA_038199665.1 Hyphomicrobiales bacterium | reverse complement strand
CGGAGCCGAGCCCAGCCGAACGATCGAGGACACCGCCACGGCCTTCGTGAAGGCCCAGCGGCCGAGTTCCATCATCTGTCGTGCCGCCACGGTCGAGGAGGTGGCCGACATGGTGGTCTACGTGTCCTCGCCGCAGTCCTCCGCCACCACCGGCGCGGCGCTGAGGGTCGATGGCGGCGTCGTGGATACGATCGCGTAACAGCGTCGCCCGGGGATGATGGCCAACCGCAGCGTCCCTTGCTACAAGCGGGCCGCAACAGGAGCCAGCCCCATGCGCCGCGCGGCGGTCAGGCGTCAGACCAAGGAAACCGCCATCGAGGTCGAGGTCGATCTCGACGGCACCGGCGCGGCCGAGATCGAGACCGGGATCGGCTTCTTCGACCACATGCTCGATCAGGTGGCCCGCCATGCGCTGATCGACCTCAAGGTCAAGGCTGTGGGCGACCTCCATATCGACATGCACCACACCGTGGAGGACACCGGCATCGCGCTCGGCCAGGCCATCCATCAGGCCTTGGGGGACAAGCGCGGCATCGCGCGCTATGCCGACGTGCATCTGCCCATGGACGAGACGCTGACGCGCGTGGCCCTCGATTTCTCCGGCCGTCCCTTCCTGGTGTTCCACACCACCTTCTCGCGCCCGAAAGTCGGCGAGTTCGACACGGAGCTGGTGCGCGAATTCTTTCAGGCATTCGCCATGCATGCGCAGATGACATTGCACGTCGAAACGCTTTATGGCGAAAACAACCATCACATCGCCGAAACCTGCTTCAAGGGGCTGGCGCGCGCCTTGCGGACCGCCGTCGGCATCGACGAGCGGAGCCGCGATTGTGTGCCGTCCACCAAGGGCTCGCTCGCGGGCTGAGAAGGACCGGAACCGATGGCCATATTCACCGTCCACGTTCCCCCCGGTACGACAAATGCGACTCGGCGGGCGGACCGCACGATTTTCGTCCGGGAAGGCTTCAGCGTTCCGGCCTTTCTGTTCGGACCCGTTTTCCTGCTCTACCGTCGTTTGTGGCTCGCGACACTGGGTTGGTGCGTGCTGGCGGTCTTGCTGGCCACGCTGGCGCATGTGTTGCACCTTCCGGTATGGAGCGTGACGGCGCTGTTCTTCCTTCTGGCGCTGATGACCGGGCTCGAGGCCAGCACCCTCCGGCAGGCCGGGCTGGGCCGGCGCGGCTATATTTTCGCGGCTCTGCTGGCGAGCGCGACGCGCGATGAAGCCGAGCGCGCCTTTTTCCGCGGTGAGGGCCTGAGGCCTCCGCTGCAGCGACCGGTGGCCGGCATGAAGGCGCCCGAAACCGAGGTGATCGGAATCTTCCCGCGCGCCGGCGATCTTGCGTGAGCGTCGTCATCGTCGATTACGGGTCCGGCAACCTCAATTCCGCGTCGAAGGCGTTGGAGCGCGCCGCTCGCGAAGCGGGGGTCGCCATCGCGGTCGAGGTTACGGCCGATCCCGACCGGCTTCGCCGGAGCGAGCGCATCGTGCTGCCGGGGGTAGGCGCCTTCGCGGACTGCCGGCGGGGCCTTGACGCGGTGCCGGGGCTTGGCGCGGCGCTGACCGAAGCGGTGGTGCGGGGCGGCAAGCCGTTCCTCGGCATCTGCGTCGGCATGCAGCTGATGGGGACACGCGGCCTCGAACATGAAACGACCCCCGGTCTCGACTGGATTCCGGGGGACGTCGTGCCGCTCGATCCTTCGGATCCTCAGCTCAAGATTCCGCATATGGGCTGGAATACCCTCAAGGCCCGCACGGTCCATCCGCTGTTCGACGGCATCCCGACCGGCGAGCGTGGCTTGCACGCCTATTTCGTGCATTCCTACGTCCTCGAGCCGAAAGCCGAGAGCGACATCGTCGCGGTGACGGACTATGGCGGCCCGGTCACGGCCGTCGTGGCGCGCCACAATATGGCCGGCACGCAATTCCATCCGGAAAAGAGCCAAAGGCTCGGTCTGACGCTCCTCGGCAACTTCTTGCGATGGCGTCCGTGATCCTGTTCCCCGCCATCGACCTCAAGGATGGGGAATGCGTGCGCCTCGTGCACGGCGACATGAGCTCGGCGACGGTGTTCAACCCGGATCCCGCCGCGCAGGCCGAAGCCTTCGAAAGCCAGGGGTTCGAATACCTCCATCTGGTAGACCTCGACGGCGCCTTCGCCGGCTCCCCCATGAACGCCAGGGCGGTCGAGGCCATCCTGGCCCGCGTGCGCATCCCGGTGCAGCTTGGCGGCGGCATCCGCGATCTCCGCACCATCGACAAGTGGCTGTCGCGCGGCATCCGTCGGGTGATCCTCGGCACCGCCGCGGTGCGCGATCCCGATCTCGTGCGCGAAGCGGCCCGCCTGTTTCCCGGAAGCGTTGCGGTCGGCATCGATTCGCGGGACGGGAGAGTGGCCGTCGAAGGCTGGGCCAAGACCGTCAGCCTCACCGCCGTCGAACTCGGCCGCCGTTTCGAGGATGCGGGCGTCGCCGCCGTGGTGTCCACCGATATCGGGCGCGACGGCGCCATGAAGGGGCTCAACATCGAGGGCACCATTGCTCTTGCCGACGCCATCTCGATCCCGGTGATCGCCTCGGGCGGGCTTGCCTCGATCGCCGATGTGGAACGGCTGACAGCGCCCGATTGCGCTCGGCTCGCCGGCGCCATCACGGGTCGCGCGCTCTACGACGGCCGTCTCGATCCGCGGGAGGCTTTGGCGCTGCTTCGGGCGGGGCGTGAGTCGGCCGCGGCGAGCTGAGGAATGCCGGCGAGGCCTGAACCGGTGCATCGCCGCGACCAAGATGCGCCCACCTCAGCGGCTTGGTTCTTCGACATTTCTAGTGGCAATCGGTCGGCCTGCATTGCTTTCTTCAGGAAAGCGTTTGCGTCTCGTGCCGCGAATCCTGGTTCACAGAGGCCGGCCGAACCGCTAGGGAAGTCTTGGCGACCAGCAAGGGTTGACGGATCTACCGCGTTGACAGCGCCTTCGGATGAGCCCCGAGACCAAGACCCAGATCTGCCCGATGTTGAAATGTCGCCTCATTCCCTGCCTCGACGTGAAAGATGGCCGCGTCGTCAAAGGCGTCAATTTCGTCGATCTGCGCGATGCAGGCGACCCGGTCGAATGCGCGCTGGCCTATGACGCGGCCGGCGCCGACGAACTCTGCTTCCTCGACATCACTGCCAGCCATGAGGACCGCGGCATCCTGTTCGATGTGGTGCGCCGCACCGCCGCGGCCTGCTTCATGCCGCTGACCGTCGGGGGCGGCGTGCGGAGCGTGGAGGACATCCGGCAACTGCTGCTGGCGGGGGCCGACAAGGTGTCGATCATGACGGCCGCGGTGCATGATCGCGACTTCGTGGCCGAGGCGGCGCGGAAATTCGGCAGCCAGTGCATCGTCGTGGCGGTGGATGCCAAGCAGGTGTCCGGCGAAGGCGAGCCCGCCCGCTGGGAGGTCTTCACCCATGGCGGCCGCAAGCCGACCGGGATCGACGCCGTGGCCTACGCGCGCGAGGTGGTCGACCGGGGCGCGGGCGAGATCCTGTTGACCTCCATGGATCGCGACGGCACGCGGGCCGGCTTCGACCTGCCACTCACCCGCGCCGTCGTGGACGCGGTCGGCGTGCCGGTGATCGCCACGGGCGGTGTCGGCGGCCTCGATCACCTGGTGCAAGGCGTGCGCGACGGCGGCGCGAGCGCCGTGCTGGCGGCCTCCATCTTCCATTTCGGCGAGCACAGCATTGCGGACGCCAAGCGCTACATGGCCGGAGCCGGCATTCCCATGCGGCTCGATGCCTAGCACGAGTATGCCCGAATGAGTTCCTTCACCTTGGACGACCTCGCCGCCCTGATCGAGACCCGCGCCAGCGCCCTCGCCGATCGGTCCTACACGCGAACATTGCTTGATGCGGGGGTGCCGCACATCGCCAAAAAATTCGGCGAGGAAGCGGTCGAGGCGGTCATCGCGGCCGTGCAGGGGGACGAAGCGCATCTCGTGGCCGAGGCGGCCGATGTCCTGTATCATCTTCTCGTCATGCTGCACGCCTCGAACCTGACATTGGACCAAGTGGTCGCGGAACTCGCGCGACGGACGCAGCAGTCCGGGCACGACGAGAAGACGTCGCGGCTGCCAGCGTCGTGAGCGCCTCAATGCTTGACATTTCGCTTGCCGATGCGCCGGCCGACACCCGCGAACGCAAGGTCGCGACCGTGGCGTCCCATTACCGCCGATTTTCGCGCGACGAGTGGGCGGCGTTGCGGGCCGATACGCCGCTGACCCTGACGGTCGACGATTTGCGCAAGCTGCGCGCCACCAACGACCCGATCTCGATCGACGAGGTCGTAGCCATCTATCTGCCGCTGTCGCGCCTGCTGGCGCTCTATGTCGCGGCCACGCAAGGGCTGTTCAAGGCGACGCAGCGGTTCCTCGGAGCGGAGGACGGCAAGGTGCCTTATCTGATCGGCGTGGCCGGGTCGGTGGCGGTCGGCAAATCGACCACCGCCCGCGTCCTCAAGGCACTGCTGTCGCGCTGGCCCAACACACCCAAGGTGGACCTCATCACCACCGACGGCTTCCTGCATTCCAACCGCGTCCTGACCGAACTGGGGCTGATGGAACGAAAAGGATTTCCGGAAAGCTTCAACGGAACGGCGCTGATCAACTTCCTGTCCGACGTGAAGGCCGGCATGCGCAGCGTCCGCGCTCCGGTCTATTCCCATCTCGAATACGACGTCATTCCGGACGAGCACGTGGTCATCGATCGGCCGGATATTCTGATCGTCGAAGGGCTGAACGTCCTGCTGCCCAACCGGCCGCCCAAAGACGGTCGCGATATTCCGTTCGTGTCGGATTTCTTCGACTTCTCGGTTTATCTCGATGCCGACGAGGAGCTCCTAGAACAGTGGTACGTGTCGCGGTTCTTGCGCCTGCGCGAAACGGCCTTCCGCGATCCGCTCTCCTATTTCCGCAAGTTCGCCGAAGTCGACAACGACGAAGCGGAAGCGATCGCGCACGACATCTGGCAGCGAATCAATCTGCGCAATCTGATCGAGAACGTGCGTCCGACCCGGGCGCGCGCCAGTCTGATCCTGACCAAGGGCCCCAGCCATCGCATCGAAGAGGTGGCGCTGAGGAAGTTGTGATAGCACAACGTCCTAAGTGGCGGCCCGCACGGGATTATCCACGTGTTTTGATCCTGTTGTTCGACGAGCGCCGGTGCTTCGAGCGCATCGCCGACCGAGCCCCCGGCTCGGCTTCGGCTTGCTCCCCGAGTCCCGAGCCTCTAAGATTTCAGACTGCCGTCGTGCGGCGGTCGAGGTCAAGTCGATATGGGGCCTGTTGGACGGGACGAGGATCGGGGCAGCGGCGGGGCGGGGCGCCCGTCCTCGCCACGCGACGAGAGGCGGGCCGCAGCTTTGCGGTCCAACCTCCAGCGTCGCAAGGCGCAGGCGCGAGGCCGGGCCGACCTCGCGGCGGAGCCGAAGGCCGAGACACCACCGGGTGACGGTTCGCGCTCGGATTGATCGCCCACTCAACATCATACCAGCGCTGGGCCGCTCAGAATCGAAGTGAGGCAATATGGATCGCATTCGCGTGGTAGGCGGCCGGCCGCTCAACGGAAGCATTCGCATTTCGGGCGCCAAGAACGCTGCCCTGCCGCTGATGATCGCGAGCCTTCTGACCGAGGACACGCTGACGCTTGAGAACGTGCCGCGCCTGGCCGACGTGAGCCTGCTCGTGCGCATCCTCGGCAACCATGGGGTCGACTACACGCTGAACGGCAAGCGCGCCGGCGAGGCCGCCATCGCGGGCCAGACCGTGCATCTTAGAGCCGAGGAGATCGTCGACACCACGGCACCTTACGAACTCGTGTCGAGGATGCGCGCCAGCTTCTGGGTCATTGCCCCGCTCCTGGCCCGCATGGGTGAGGCCAAGGTGTCGCTGCCTGGCGGCTGCGCCATAGGCACGCGCCCGGTCGACCTGCTGCTGATGGTGCTGGAGCGGCTCGGCGCAACGATCGAAATCGAAGGCGGCTACGCCATCGCGAGGGCGCCGCGCGGCTTGAAGGGGGCCGAGATCGAATTTCCGAAGGTCACGGTCGGCGGCACCCACACGGCCCTGATGGCGGCCGTGCTGGCACAGGGCAGCACCACGATCCTCAATCCGGCCCGGGAACCCGAAATCGTCGATCTGGCCGATTGCCTCAACCAGATGGGCGCCCGCATCACGGGCGCCGGCACGGGCGTGATCGAGATCGAGGGGGTGGCGCGCCTCGGCGGAGCGCGGCATGCCGTGTTGCCGGACAGGATCGAGGCCGGGACCTACGCCATGGCGGTGGCGATGACGGGTGGCGATGTTCTGCTTGCGGGAGCACGGCCCGAGCTGCTGGCGGGCGCGCTCGAGGCGCTCGAAAGCGCCGGCGCCATGGTCCAGCCGAACAATGAAGGGATCAGGGTCCTGCGCAACGGCGCCGGCATTTCCCCCGTCGACATATCCACCGCACCGTTCCCCGGCTTTCCGACCGATCTCCAGGCGCAGTTCATGGCGCTGATGACCAATGCCGGGGGAACGTCGCGCATCACCGAAACGATTTTCGAAAACCGCTTCATGCATGTCGGCGAACTGACGCGCCTCGGTGCCAAGATTCGGCTCGAGGGAGATGCTGCGGTGGTGGAAGGGGTCCCTGTCCTCAAGGGCGCACCGGTGATGGCGACCGATCTGCGCGCTTCGGTCTCCCTGGTCATCGCGGCCCTTGCGGCCGAAGGGGAAACGATCGTCAATCGGGTCTACCATCTCGACCGCGGATTCGAGCATCTCGAGCATAAGCTCGGTCAGTGCGGCGCCGTCATCGAGCGCCTGTCCGGCCCGGCCTGAACCCTTCGAGGGATTGCGGTGCCGCGCCGAACAGAGACGGCGGCACCGCTGGGTCTATTGCTGGTCGGACATGTCCTCTCCGGACGGGTGCGGCCGGCGGCGGTGCTGCTCGGCGTTGCGATCGCGACGGCCCCGGTCGCGGCCGACATCCCGCTCGGGCCGGCGGGGCCCCTCGCCGCCGAACGCTTCGTCGCCATGCCGGAACTCGTTGCCGTAGCGGCCTTGCGGATTGTCGTGGCGGCGATGGTGACGGCGCCACTGTTCATCGCCGTAAGCCGGATAGCCGTCCGGACCGCCGTAGCCGTACTGGTCGCCCCCATAGGGGCCAGGGCCCTCGTCGGCTCCGCCATAGACCGGACCGGGGCCGTAGTTCAGGCCTGGCGGCAGATCCTCGTCAGGTGCTCCAGGCGGTCCATAGTCGGGGCCCTGGTCATAACCAGGGTCGACCGGGTAGGCCTGCGCAAGGGCCGGGGAACCTGCCGCGAGCAGCAGCGCGCCTGCGATTCCCAGTGCCGAGAGTCGTTTCATCTTGACCTCCTTACCTCTGGCCCTTCGTCCATTTCCCTCGCCGGATCGTTAGCGAAGGCGAATGAAACGGTTATAAGGCCTGACCTAGATGGGGGATGAACGAGGGCTGCGCCAGGCATGAGCGGCCTCGCCCCGATGACTTCGCTTTGCCAAGTATCCGCCGAACCGGAACGATCCCATGAACGACCAATCTGGCCAGTCCGAAGAAGCACCCGCGCTGAAGCTGGCAGTGCTCGATGCCGAAGATCTCGCCGTCATCTCGGCGCATCTGCAGGACGCGACCGTCCGTGTGGGCGAAATGGCCTATCTGCCCAAAACCCGGCGTTTCGCGCTTGTCGCGTCGCGTTTCGATTGGCCGCGCGCCTTGCGGGGCGCCCGCGAGCGCTGCCGCACGGGGTTGCATTTCGAGCGCGTGTTCAGGGTGCTGCGTTCCGGTTTCGATCAGGACGCCGATCGCGTCCTCAACCTGCTCGCGATCGTGTTCACGCCCGGCGAAGCTCCGTCCGGCACGATCACCCTGACCTTTTCGGGTGGGAGCGCGATACGCCTCGAAGTCGAATGTCTCGAAGCGGCGCTCAGCGACATCGGACCCCGGTGGCCCGTTGCGGACAAGCCGGGCCACGCTTCGGTCGAGGTCGAACATGCTTGATAACGCGACCGAGGCCGGAGCGGACGCCATGGTGAGGTCGATGCGGCTCGACAGCACGGCGGATGATTTCGAGCGGCACTTCCGCCGCTTTCTGGAGACGAAGCGGGAGACCGCGGAGGACGTCGACGCGACAGTCGCGGAGATCATCGCCGATGTGGCAGCCCGAGGCGACGACGCCGTGATCGAGACGTCGGCCCGTTTCGACCGGGTCGACCTGCGGGCACTCGGCCTGCGCGTGACCGTCGAAGAGATCGAGGCCGCATCGGCTGAAGTTTCGGCGGAAGCCATGGCGGCACTGGCGCTTGCCCGGGCTCGCATCCTCGCCTTTCACCAACGCCAGCGCCCGGTCGACGTGCTGTGGACGGACGACCAGGGCGTGGAACTCGGCTGGCGCTGGACCGCGATCGAGGCGGTAGGCCTCTACGTTCCGGGCGGGACGGCCAGCTATCCATCTTCCGTGCTGATGAACGCCTTGCCGGCCAAGGTGGCGGGATGCGAGCGCGTCGTCATGACGGTGCCGGTGCCCGACGGCAGGCTCAATCCGCTGGTCCTCGCGGCTGCCAAATTCGCCGGCATCG
This sequence comes from Hyphomicrobiales bacterium, assembly GCA_038199665.1. Lineage (GTDB taxonomy): Bacteria > Pseudomonadota > Alphaproteobacteria > Rhizobiales > Beijerinckiaceae > Lichenihabitans. The sequence continues at coordinate 5,029 of JBBPYT010000011.1, read as the reverse complement.
ACGAGGTTTACCGGATCGGGGGCGCCCAGGCGATCGCCGCCCTGGCGTTCGGCACAGAAACGATCGCGCCGGTCAGCAAGATCGTCGGCCCGGGCAATGCTTACGTCGCCGCAGCCAAGCGACGCGTATTCGGTAGAGTCGGCATCGACATGATCGCGGGTCCGTCCGAGGTCGTGGTGCTGGCCGACCGCAGCGGCAATCCGGACTGGATCGCGGCCGATCTTCTGGCTCAGGCCGAACACGACACCGCGGCCCAGGCCATTCTGATCACCGACGACCCCTCCCTCGCGGAGGAGGTCGAAAAGGCCGTCGCGACGCAGCTCTCCACGCTTCCGAGGCGAAAGATCGCGGCCGCCAGTTGGCGTGACTTCGGGGCCATCATCCGGGTGCCGGACCTCCTGGCCGCAATCCCGCTGGTCGACCGTCTCGCGCCGGAACACCTGGAGATCGTCGCCGCCAATGCCGACGATCTGGCGCGCCGGGTTCGCAATGCCGGCGCGATCTTTCTCGGCGGGTATACGCCCGAGGCGATCGGCGATTACGTCGGCGGATCGAATCACGTTCTGCCGACGGCGCGCTCGGCGCGCTTCGCCTCGGGCCTCGGCGTGCTCGATTTCATGAAGCGAACCTCGATCCTGAAATGCGGCCCGGCGGCGCTCGTCGCCTTGGCGCCGGCCGCCATCGCGCTCGGCGAGGCCGAAGGGCTGACGGCCCACGCGCGCTCGGTCGCGATACGCACCGATCTCGGGTAAGGCGGTGACGAACCATGCGGATCGCTTCCGCCTCGTTTCCGTAAGGCTCGACGAAGCGTCGATCGGGCGGGGCAGCCCCGACCAGGAGCACGAGCGCCAGATTGCGATCTACGACCTTCTCGAAAGCAACAGTTTCGCGCTGCCCGGGCACGAGGGCGGACCTTATCGTCTCGCCGTCGCGCTCCAGGATGGAAAACTGGTGCTGGCCGTATCGACGGAAGCAGGCGATGCGGTGGTGTCGCATGTCCTGTCGTTGAAGCCGCTCCGTTCCTTGGTGAAGGACTACCTTCTGCTTTGCGATAGCTACTATGATGCGATCCGGACCGCGACGCCGAGCCACATCGAGGCGGTCGATATGGGCCGGCGGGGCCTGCACGACGAGGGCGCCGCTGTGTTGGGCGAGCGGTTTCGGGGCAAGATCGACTGCGACCCGGATACGCTGCGCCGCCTGTTCACCCTGGTGACGGCATTGCATTGGAAGGGCTGAGCACAGGAGTTGGACCCTTGAGGACGGGTGCTCCGCGCATCAGGCCGCAGTCGCTGCTCTTCGCCTGTTCGGAAAATGCCGTGCGTTCTCCGATGGCCGAAGCGCTGGCGCGCCACCTGTTCGGGCGTTCGCTGCATCTGGCCTCGGTCGGCGTGCGGCCGGGCGAACGGGACCCTTTCGTCACGGCCGTGATGGACGAGATCGGCATCGACATGAAGGATTACCGGCCCCAGCGCTTCGAGGATCTCGAAGATACCAACTTCGACGTGATCGTGACCTTGTCGCCCGAAGCCCATCATCGGGCGCTCGAATTCACCCGGACCGCAGCGGTCGAGGTCATCTACTGGCCGACCGCGGACCCTGCCGCCATCGAAGGGTCGCGGAGCGTTGTTCTCGACAATTATCGCGATGTGCGCGACGGCCTCCTGGTGCGCATCAAGGAGCGGTTCGAATGGCGGCCGATCGGTAGCGTGTGACCCTCGACGATGACCTTGCTCAGGCGTGGTGCGGTGGGCTGCGCGTCGGACCGGTCGGGACCATGGCGTGGTTCGGTCGCATCGACGACATCGCGCTTCCGCTCCTCGCCCCGAACGCGTCCGATTCTGCCGACGCGGGCCATCGCTCGGGAGAAGCGCTGCGCCTGTTCCTGGCACGTCGCAGCGCGCTACGTCACCTCGTTGCGTGGCGGCTGGAGGTCGAAGCCGAAACGGTCGTGATCGGCTATGACGGGCAAGGGGCGCCACGCGTGCGCGCTCCCCGGAGCGATGTTTTCGTCTCGGTGTCGGGGCGCGGCTCCGGGGCGGGTCTCGCGGTCGGACCGCGGCCCGTAGGAGTCGACATCGAGCCGCTCGAACCGAATGTCGACCTTCCCCGGGCGGTGCTGGCGCCGGCGGAGAGAGAACGTATCGAAGCGTTGCCGCAAAGCCGGCGCGCCGTCGCGTTTCTGCACCATTGGACCGCCAAGGAAGCCTATCTGAAGGCGCTCGGGACAGGGCTGCTGCGAGATCCGGCCGAGGTGGCCGTGTGCTGGCCCGACGCGAGCGACTTTTCGATCCGGGACGGCGGTCGAGCCGTTGCGGGGGAGGGCACCGTCAGCTCTTTCGAAGCGAACATGCAGACCATTGTGGCTGCGTGCTTCGTCGCGATCGATGCAAACCGGCCTTGAGCGCCAGCTGCGCCGATTCTTCACACGACCGTGTCGATCAGTTCTCGGATCGTCTGCTCGACCGCGTGCGGCTGCACGACCGCGAGCCGGATCATCTCGTCGAACCGCCGGGCGAACATGCGGATGTGGTCCGAACCGTTCAGCACCAGATAGGAATGGCCGAGGAACAGCACCGCCCGTTTTGGACCGAACACCGTGAAGGGTGCAGAATAGATGTCGCGCTGGTCATAGAGATAAAGCCGCAGCGCCGGATAGGCTTGGCCATAGAGCCCGGCCATGTGCCTGATCTGGGCGACGCGCTCGGCTCGCGGCAGCCCCTGCCACAGCTCCTGGCCGGCCGCCAGCCCCCACAGGGCCTGCAGAGCGACGCAGACTTCCACGTCGGTATCGGGCTTGATCATGTAGTCGAGCCGGGCCTGAACGGCCTCGAGCCGCGAAGGTGCGGCCTGTTCGAAGGCGCCGCGATATTCGAACCGCAACAGCGTCTCGGTCTTCATGAAATCGGGCAGGGCCACGGGCACGGTGCGGATGCGGTAACCTTCGGCTTCGTTCAGCCATTTCACGAAGTGATCGTCGACCGGCAGGCGATCATGGGTCTCGATCTGCAGCAACGCCTCGATGATCTCGGCGCCGACCTCCTCGCGCTGGCTCAGTCCCAGTAGCCAGTCGACCGAGACATGCGTCGCCCCGGCAAGCGCGATCAGCGTTTCGGCGCGTGGCAGGCGCGGGTACTCGTCGCTCATCAACTGCGACAAGGTCGAGCGGTCGATGCCGGCGCGGCGCGCGAAGGCCGATGGGTTCAGGCCCGAACGCGCCATGACGGTTTCGAGGCGGCGGCGGAACAGGCCGATGGTCGTGCTTCGTGACATGTGGTTTCGAGGACATTGCCAGCAGGTGTTACTATTATCAGCGAATTCTCCATAATGTAAACAAGTGTAGCGGAAAGGGATAAGTATATCATTGCGGTATACATTAGCGCGACGTAGGTTGTTGGCTTGGCGATTCGAACCGCCGGGAGTCCATGATGGCGCGGGCAGGTCTTCCTCGGATGGACGGCAAGTGCCGCCACGGAGTGGAATGGCCATCCGTCGTTCTCTGTGGCGGGGTTTATGGCGCCTTCATCGTGCTGACGCTGTTTCATGGCGCGCTGTCCGCGGGCGTGTTCGCGGTGCTCGGCGCATCGCTCCTGGCCCTCCAGGCTTCGATGCAGCACGAATTCATTCACGGTCACCCGACACCCTGGCGCAAGTTGAACCGAGCGCTCGGCTTCGTCCCGCTCAGCCTGTGGCTACCTTTTGAATCCTATCGCCGGACCCACTTGGTCCATCATGTCGACGAACGGCTGACCGACCCCTTCGACGATCCTGAGACGCAGTACTGGACGGCGGAAAGCTGGGCCGCCTTGGGGCCGCTCGGTCGCGCCTTCATCCGGGTGCATTCGACGCTTGCCGGCCGCCTGGTGCTCGGCCCGGCGTGGAACATCGGACGATATTTGCAGAGCCAGGCCTTGGCCGTGCTCGGGGGCGACCGAACCGCGCGCAGAATCTGGATCTTCCATGGCCTGGGCTCGGTCGCGGTGCTGGTCTGGGTCGTGGGCATCTGCGGCATCGACCCGCTGTTCTACTTGCTCTGCATGGTCTATCCGAGCGCGGCGATCATGCTGCTGCGTTCCTTCGCCGAGCACCGGGCCGAGGATGGCGTGCTCGAGCGCACAGCCATCGTCGAGAACGCGCCGATCTTCGGCTTCCTGTTTCTGTTCAACAACCTCCATGCGGCCCACCACGAGCGGCCGCTGATTCCCTGGTACAGGCTGCCGGGATGGTACAAGCAGAACCGCGATCGACTCTTGGCCGAGAATGGCGGGCTCGTGTACGACGGCTATGCCGATGTAGCGCGCCGCTACCTTTTCGTGCCGCACCACGTGGCGGTGCACCCGTTCCGTGGTGACGGCTCAGCGCCCAAATCGTTGCCGGACGCCAAGGCGGGCGGGGTCTCGAGGCCTCGAATGCCGGTGCTTCGGCCTTTGCCCCCCAGCCCGTAAATTTTGGACGTCAGTAGGCGAAAAAGGCAAGCGCCGAGCCGCCTTCCGTGCGATAGAGGTCGCAAGCGCCTCTAGCTCAGCTGGATAGAGTATCGGGCTTCGAACCCGAGGGTCGCAGGTTCGAATCCTGCGAGGCGCGCCAAATGTCCCTCCTAAATAGCTGATTTCGTTCGCTCTGCCTTGAGAGGCTTGCGTTCTACGGTGAAACCGGTGCACATTTCGGTGCACAAACCGTACAACGTTCTGAGTTCGATGAAAAGCTTTCTGACCCGCCGAGACGGCATCTGGCACTACGCGCGGCGCGTGCCGGCCTCCGTTCTGGCGCTCGATCCCCGCGGTACCGTCAAGCAAACGACCAAGATCCGGGTTGCCGACGATCCTCGCGGCATCAAGGCCGCCAAGGTCGCCTACAAGCTCGTCGGCATGCCCGACCGTGACTTCCCCAAGCTTCCGGATCACCGTGAGGTGAAGTACGCGCAGGTCGATCCGGTGGTGTTCCGCGAGATGATCGACAAGACCCTGTTCTCCGTCTCCAACGACGAGACGAGGTTTCATCTCAACGGCGTGTACTTCGAGTGCGACGG
>JBBPYT010000010.1:0-11223 GCA_038199665.1 Hyphomicrobiales bacterium | reverse complement strand
TGTCCGGGAGGCGGTTTCGGCGGGCTTCGGGCTCGGCATCATTTTCGAGAGCGAACTCGTCGAAGACCATAACATTCGCGGCCTGGCGGCCGGGATGCGGACCCACATTCTTCGAACACCCAGGGCGCAGCCATCACCCCGCCCGAATCAGCACCAGGCCGCACAGGATGAGGATCGCCGCCAAGATGCGGTAATGGCCGATCGGCTCGCGCAGCACGAACACGGCGATCAGCGCGCCGAAGAGCACGCTCGTTTCCCGCAACGCCGCAACCAGGGGGATCGGCGCCACCGTCATGGCCCAGATGACCGTCCAATAAGCGGCGAGCGACAGGCCGGCGCCCGCCAGTCCGGGCGCGAGGAAGCCGAGCGCCTGACGGACGCCTGTCATACCACGCAGCCACACAGCCAAGAGGAGCATCGGCAGGCCGTCGAGGGCGAAGAGCGCCGCCGCATAGGCGTTCGGGTCCCCGGCAGTCCTCGCGCCGATACCGTCGACCAGCGTGTAGCCGCAGATTGCGGCGGCCGTCGCTAGCGCGAACCCGACAGCGCTTGGGTCGGGCCGGGCACGGTCGCGGCCTCCCCTGAGCGACATGACGAGGATGCCGGCACCCAGCGTCAGGATGCCGACGGCGCCGATGGCGGCCACCGGCTCGCGAAGCAGAAGAACCGAGATGAGAGTGGTGAGAAGAGGCGCCGAGCCGCGTGCGATCGGATACATCTGGCTCATGTCGGCGCGGCCGTAGGCTTCCGTCAAACACACGTAATAACCGAAATGCAACGTGACGGACGCCATCACCCAGGGCCATGCTTCGGCGCGCGGCCACCCGACGATCGGCAGGGCAAGGCAGGCGAGGACCGAACATCCCGTCGTCATCAGCGCCATGCCCAGGAGCGGCTCCAGCCTGATCTTGAGCAGGGCGTTCCAGCTCGCATGCATGGCGGCTGCGGCAAGGACGGCACCGAACACCAGCGGGGTCATCACGGGCGCAACGGTCAAAGCCACGGTCCCGCCCGGCGCTTCATGACTGCAACTCTTGCCCCTGGGGTCGAGTCGGGCGTCAGCTCGCGTTCCCCGGCCCGATCGCCCTTTTCGAGCCGCAGCGACTCGACCGCGTAATAGCCGGCGTTCCCGATCCCAAGATCGTCTCCGCGTGCGAACAGGGCGTCGTAGACGCCGGCGGCGAATTCGGTCGGGATGGTCGGGATGTACAGCTCGAAGCCGGACTCGCCCATGTAGCTGCGGCGGCAGGCCCATAGCGTCGCATAGCCTATATCGACCTCGCGCACTGCCCCGAACGGGAAGGCGGGAGGCGCGAGGTCCTCGCGCCTGAGCCGCTGGAGCAGGGCGCGCGCCTTCGGGCCCATGACGGCGAGGACCGCGTAGGCCGACGTGACATCCGTCAGGACGGCACGCGCGGTCGCCGGAATGTGGCGACGGATCCAGTGCGCATCGCGTGTCGCCTGTGCGCTCCCCGTCAGAACGAGAAACGTGTCGCGAGCGAGTCGCGCCACCGTGATGTCGCTTTCGCAGCCGCCCCGCGCATTGAGGAGCGGCGTGTAGACGGTCCGGCCCACCGGACCGCGCCATCGGCGACCAGACGTCTCAGGATTTCGTCGTGCCGGCGCCTCGCAAGAAGCCGGGGTCCCAGGGTGCGAAGGACGGGCATGTGCTAGTGTGAGCACTGGACCGAGGCGGCGCAAGCTGTGCCCACGGGCCAATCGCGCCGAGCCCATCGCCCACTCGCGCAACACCGCCCGTCGCGCCCTAAACAGGAAGAGGCGGTCGCCTCGCCCCCGGTTCTGACGGCTCGCCGCAGCCCTCAGAGAAGCGCGAAAGGGGCACCTGGCGACCCTGTCGCTCCCACAATCGGCAAGGGTGCGAACACGTAGGCGAAACGCCACTGCCGCCGATCGGCCAGCCGGTCGAGCTTCATGCCTTCGTGAAGGTAAATCCCATGCTTCATGATGAGGTGCTGGTGGACCGGGTGGAACACCTCCGGATCGACCGGCGGCACCACATCGACGGCGAAATTGTCCGCACCGACCACGCACGGCTCTTTCGTGGCCAGCCACTCGGCTGCCGGCAAACCCAGCCCGGGTGCGCCATCGTAGAAGGTCGCGGCCTCGGTCCAAAAACGTGACCCGTGTCCGGTTCGGATCAGGACGGCATCGCCCGGCGCGAAGACGCTCTCCGTCAAGCCTTGCGCCTCCAGACCGGCTTGCAGATCGGCAACCGTGATCTCCTCGCCCGGGTCCAGCACTCTCCCCTTCAGGGCCTGGATGTCGATGAGGACGCCAGGGGTGAAGAAGATCGGGGCATTCTCGATGCCGAGCCGCTTCAAGCCGTAGGGGGACCAGATCTCCGACAGGGGCGTTCCGTTGTAGAACCGGATGTTGCCGTGGTCGGCCTTATCGCCGATCTGGCGCCCGAGATGCCCGAGCGCGTCCATGTGCGTGCCGATCTGCCCGATCTCGGTCGACAAAAACTCGTCGTTCCAAACCGTTCTGCTGCGGCCACCATGGGGGCCGCCCGTTGGGCCGCCCGGCATGCGGAGCCCGAAGATCCGACCCGGAGAGAGCGGGATATTCGCGTCGTACTCGTGTCCCAATCGAATGATCTCACCGGTCCGCACGAGGCTCAGAGCCTGCAGGACCTTTTCGGGCCCGACCAGGTTGCCGTTACCGCATTGATCGTCCGGACCCCAGCGCGACGGGTACCATTCGGCCCCCAGGGCGGGACTCGGATCCTCATCCTGATCGCCGGAGCGGGACATGCTGCTCTTCTTCATTCGGGCGCCGGACTCGTCGCAGCGGCGAGCGGAACGTCATGCGATGCAGCCCCGAGCTTGGTTCTTCGTTTCGCCGCCGTCACGGCAAGCCCGACTGCGAGGATCAGCATGGCACCGTCGAAGATAGGCTCGACGAAAAACGGCGCGCCCACCTGATTGAGGCCCGCAACGGTCACCGCCAGGACCGCGACCGCCAGTATCGTGCCCCAAACATTGACGCGTCCGGGCCGGATGGAGGTCGCCCCGAGGAGCGCGGCCGTGAAGGCGGGAAGCAGATATTCCTGTCCCACCGAGCTCTGCCCGACCTGCAATTGCGACTGGAGGATGATCCCGGCGAAGGCCGAGACTATGCCGGCCGCAATGAAGGCTCCGGTGACATAATATTTGGCGGAGATGCCGTTCAGTTCGGCTGCTCTCGGATTGGCGCCGAGAACATAGAGGTGCCTGCCCAACGGGAGATATTCGAACACCACCCACAACACGAGGCTGAGCACCGCCACGTAGATGGCTGGAATCGGGATGCCGAACCACACGCCGGAAAGATTGGTGAAGCTGTCCGGCAGGGCCGCGACCACCTGCTGGCCTCCCGTGTACCATTCGTTGAAGCCGTAGAGCAGCGTCCCGGTCCCCAGCGTTGCGATGAAACTGTCGATTCCGACGATTGTGACGAGCACGCCGTTGCACAGGCCCACGAACGCGCCCAGAAGCAGGACCAGCGCCGCGGCTTCCGGCCAGCTCAAGCCCTGGCCCTGCAATCCGATCACGAACACCTGCGAGATCCCGAGGAGAAAGCCGACCGACAGATCGAAGTGGTTGGCCGTCATGGGCAGGAAGACCGCCAGGGCCAGCAAGGCCTGGATGGCTTTGTTGTTGATGATCGATCGGAAGTTGAAATAGGTCGGGAAGGTGTCGGGCTTGAGCGCGGAAAACAGAACGATCAGAATGATCAGCAACACCAGCAGGCCCCAGACCGAGATGGCTTGCGTCATGGTCGAGTTGGAGGGTGCGGTTTTCGCCTGTGCTGAGGTCACGACACCTTCTCCGATTGCCGACCCGCCCCTGCCGCGAGAGCGGTCAAATTCGCGACCGTGATGTCTGGTCGCGCGATTTCAGCCGCCACCCTGCCGCGATCGAACACGAGGGCGCGGTGACACACTTTCTCGACTTCCTCGAAATCGGAGGAGATCAGCAGGACGGCCCGGCCGCGCTCGTGCGCCAAACCGAGATCGCGATAGATCTCCGCCTTGGATCCGACATCCACCCCGATGGTTGGCTCCTCGAGGATCAGGAGTTCCACGTCGGATTCCATCCAGCGCGCGACCACGACCTTCTGCTGATTGCCGCCGCTCAGGGTGGCGATGACACGTGTCGGATCGGGCGGCCTGACCGAAAACCGCGCCAGCGCCTTCCGGCCTGCGGCTGATTCTTGCTTACGTCCAACGATTCGGAAAGGGGAACAGCCTGTCGCCCGCGAATTCAGGTAGAGATTCTCGAGCACGCTAAGGCTGCTGGCGAGACTTTCCTCGCCGCGTCGGCTGGACACGAACCCGATGCCGTTCTCGATGGCGTCGGCCGGGGCGCCGATGTTCAGTTTGCGGTTTCGGAAGGTGATCTCCCCCGACCGGATCGGCAAGGCCCCGTAGAGCGCACGGCCCAACGCGTGATGGCCGGCCCCCCGCAATCCCACCAATCCCAACGTTTCCCCACGCCGAACGGTGAGCGAGACCGGCCCCACGACGCCGGCCCCGTCTTCTTGCGGGACGACCAGTCGGTCGACAGCGACCAACACATCATCCGAAGGCGGCGAGGTCGCGAACTCGGTCTGCGCGAGCGCCCTGCCCACGATCCACGAAACAAGCTTGCTTTCGGACGTTTCGCCGATCGGGCGCGTCGCTATGTTTCGACCGTCTCGAAGCACCGTTACGCGGTCGGCGATGCGAAACACCTCGTCGAGCCGGTGCGTCACGTAGAGCAGGCCGATCCGGTTCAGCTTGAGATTTTCCAGCTTCCGCAGGAGAAGATCGACGTCGGCCGCGGGAAGCGCGGCGGTCGGCTCGTCGAGTACGAGCAGGTCGCTGCGGCGGGCCAGGGCGCGCGCGATGGCGACGATCGATTTGTCGGCCGCCGACAAGGTCCCGACGCGCGCTTCGGGATCGACCGAGCTTTCCATGATTTGGAGCGCGTCGCGGGCGGCCGTCGCGGCGGACCGCCAATCGATGATGTGGCTCTTGCGCGGATATCCGGCGGTCAGGGCCACGTTTTCGGCGACCGTCATGCTGTCGACAAGACCCAGATCCTGATGGATGAAAGTGATGGGAAGGTGCGCCGAGACCGGCTCGACGATCTTCCCGCGCCATCGCACGAGCCCCGCGGTTGGGGGGTAGATGCCCGCGAGGATCTTGATAAGGGTCGATTTACCGGCTCCGTTCTGCCCGAGAAGGGCGTGGATCTCGCCCCCTCGGACATCGAAGTCGACCCGATCGAGCGCGAGCGTCCCCGTGAACTGCTTGACGATGCCGGTCAGCGCGAGAAGGGGGTCGGCTTCGCCCGCACCCCTTTCGGCGTGGAGTGTCAAGGCTTGACGCCCCAGATCTTCAGGTACTCCTCCTTGTACCCGTTGTCCGGAACGAAGATGTCTTTGGCGCCGCCGGCCTGGTCCACGTTGCCCGGTGTCACCAGGTAGGGAGGCTGCACGAAGCCGCTCGGCGGCGCGTTGTTGAAGGCCCGGTTGAACTCGTCGACCGCCTGGTAGGCTTGCAGTTCGATCGGCTCGGATACGGTGACCGTTTGGTATTGGCCGCCCTTGCGAATGCGTTCGTAGGCAGACCGGTTTCCGTCCGCGCCGATCAGCTTGGCTTGGTCGGGCGAAACGCCGGCACTCCGCAGGGCGGGAATCGCGAAGTCGAGATCGTTATCGCCGACGGAGGTGATGTAGATCGGCAGCCCGAAGCGCTGGAGCCAGCTGGTGGTCAGCTGCGGCATGCGTTGCGCGGCTTCGGATGCCGGGAAGTTGACATAGTCGAGCACCTTGCAGCCCGAGCAGGCCTGGACGGCGTCACGGGTCTGGCCGGATTTCGTGGCCGCGATCTGATACTCGTTGTGCGTGACGATGACGACCTTGGCCTTGCCGTTGCTGTCGGCGATCGCCCAGTCGGCCTCCGCCGTGCCGATCTCGCGAGGATCCTCCTGGATATTGACGAAGAGGTGCAGATCGGGGGTCGGCCCGGGCAGCGAAGCGGCATGCAACCCGATCACGGTAATGTTCCGTTCGGCTGCAGTGCGAATCGGGTCCTGCAGACTCTTCGCGTCGGCGAAAATCGCGATCCCATTGGGTTTTAGGGCGATCGCCTGATTGAACCCCGCCACCCACGTCGCAGGGCTGCCCTTTCCGTCGATCACCGTCAAGGTCCAGCCCAGCTTGGCGGCCGCTTCCTTCATGTAGAGGCCGTATTCTCGGGAAATGTCGTTCTGTTCGTCGCCCGAGAGGTAGACGAGGCTTTTGCCCGTGGCGGGCTTGGGCGCCGAGGTAGGCCCCTGCCACTTGGTCTGCGGTCCGGCGTAGCGCTCGACGGCTGCCTTGGCGGCCGCGACAGGATCCTCAGCCGCGGACGCGACCTCGAAAAGCGAAAATGTCGCGACGCCGGCGAGTGCGCTCAACGTGGCAAGGGTCATGACCCGCATGGTTCGTCTCCTCCGCAACGGCACCTCTCGCGGCACCGGTCCTTTTTTACCTGGCCAGTGTTGCCAACCTGAGATGGCCGGTCAATGGATTTTTAGATCGATCTAAAATGAGTTCGACAGGAGGTTCGCGGCCGCCCTAATGTTTCGCTATTCATTTCGCCGAGAACTGGGGATTCCGCCCGAACGGGAGCCGCCAGAGCACCTAAGGATTGTCCGTTCATTGAAGTCGAATGAGAGTGTTTCCGGAGAACGCCGCACCGCCACCTTGAAGGACATCGCTGAGCAGGCCGGCGTATCCCGCGCCACGGTGTCGCTCGTCCTGAGGCAAAGCCCTCTCGTGGCGACCGAAACACGGGCGCGCGTCGAGGCGGCGATCTCGTCGGTGGGGTATGTGTACAACCGGGGCGCCGCACGCTTGCGCACCGGCACGTCCGGAACCGTCGGTCTCGTGGTGCCGGAAATCACCAACCCGTTCTTCGCCGAGCTGACGGCCGGCATCGATCAAGTTCTGGAAGCCGAAGGCCGCCTCACGTTCCTGGCGAATTCCAACGAGCGTCCCGAGCGTCAGGCCCGCTTCATCCAGCGGATCAGGGAAGAGGGAGCGGACGGCATCATCCTGTGCGCGGCCGAGGGAACCTCGCCATCGCTCCTGACGCAACTTCGGCAATGGCATCTGCCGTGCGTCCAGATCCTCCGCTTGATCGATGGCGAGGATGGCGATGCGGTGCGACCCGACTTCCGCAAGGGCATCATGATGGCACTGCGGCACCTCGCTTCGGCGGGACATGTCCGGATCGCGCTTCTGCCCAGTTCAAAGAACACCTCCGCGGCCCGGGAAAGGATAGAAGCCTTCGTAGCCTCCGGCCCCAGCCAGGCGCTCGACCTTGGACCCATCGTGCCATGCTCGTCGTCGCCTGCCGATGCGGCCGATGCCATCGGACGTGTATTGGCGAGCGCCGACCGACCCACCGCCGTCATCTGCCACAACGACCTGATCGCGCTCGGCGTTGTCCGCGAGCTCAAACGCAGAGGACTCAAGCCTGGCCGCGACATGAGCGTCATCGGTTTCGACGACATTCCGGAAGCCGCGAACGCGGTGCCGGCGCTCAGCACGGTCGCGACCAGGCCGACGGAGGTCGGCATCCAGGCCGCCAAGCTGTTCTTGCGCCGGCTCGCGGCGCCGGACACCCCGCACGAGCAGGTGCTCGTGGCGCCTCGCCTCGTGCTTCGCGAAACATGACCGGTGCGGGCCCTCCCTGGCCGCTGGCCATCGTCACCGGATTCCTGGGGAGCGGGAAAACGACCTTGATCGGCCGTCTGCTGCGTCGGCCCGACATGGCCGACACCGTCGTGGTAGTCAACGAATTCGGCGAGGTCGGCCTCGATCACGATCTGATCCGGCGGGTTACCGACAACGTGGTCTTGCTCGCCAACGGCTGTCTTTGCTGCACCGTCCGGCAGGATATCGTCCACACCCTTAGGGGTCTGCATCGCTCATGGCTCGCGGACGATATGCCGGACTTCGGCCGGGTGCTGGTGGAAACGACCGGTCTCGCCGAACCGGCCCCTTTGGTGGCCTCGGTCTGCTCGAATCCGCACCTTGCCGAGGCCTTCGTCCTATCGGCCGTCACGACGCTGGTCGACGCAGAATATGGCCTTGGTCAGCTCGACCGGCACGTGACGTGCCGCAACCAGGCCTGCGCCGCGGACACTCTGGTGATTTCGAAATGTGATCTGGCCCCGGCTGCCACGGTGGCTGCCCTGAAGACCCAGCTGAGCAGGCTCAATCCGGTCGCCGTGCTCCGGGAAAGCCGTGCAGGCGATGATGACGGGGCCGATCTGTTCCGGCGGGACACCGTCAGGCCGACGCGCTCCGCCTTGGTATGCGAAGGGATATCCGACCATCTGGCCCGCATCTCGACGCTCGTGTTGAAGGCCGAGAAGCCGCTCTCGTGGGCTCGCTTCCGGATTTGGCTGAGCGAAGTCCTGGATGAATCCGGCGATCGAGTCCTGCGGCTTAAGGGACGCCTGACATTCGACGGAGCGGAACGGCCCGTCATCGTTCAGGCGGTCCATCACAGTTTCTACCCACTCGTCGAAACTTCCGATCCAAACGACATCGAAGCGTTTCTGGTCTTCATCTTTGATGGCGCGGCGCCGCCAAGGATCGCAGAAGGCTTCGAAAGATGTCAGGTCGGATGAGGGTCGAGAGGCGAAATTCCGACCTGAACGGAGTTTCTCTGCCGGGTCGTGGCAATCGATGGAGTCGATCAGGTTGCAACTGCGCCCCGCCCCCTCGTCGAGCGTTCGCGGCTTCGTCGCCGAACGGCAGCTTGCGTCGCACGACGCTGCCGTTTAGAGAACGTTGTATCGGCTCGCCTTTCGGCTCGAGCCTGTGGTTTGTCGAGGTTCCGCGTGGCGGCTTTCGCAACCCAGCTGACCCCCAGAGGTGGCGCGCATGGCGCAGCCGCCCTTCGGCTCGCGCGCAAGACCCTTCTGCTTAGCCGCCCCTGAGAGCCGGCCGGGCAGCAGCCTGGGCGCTCAGGGGTCCGCGCCGAACCTTCGAATTCCTGCCCGCGTGCCGCCGAGGCCGGGCTTCATTCAGGACCGCCAGCATGAACCAGGTCACCCCTCCCCCCTCCTCAAAGGACCGGGTGCTGATTTTCGACACCACGTTGCGCGACGGCGAACAATGCCCCGGCGCCACCATGACCCTCGAGGACAAGCTCGAAGTGGCCGAACTGCTCGACGAAATGGGCGTCGACATCATCGAGGCCGGCTTCCCGATCGCCTCCGACGGCGATTTCGAGGCCGTCTCGGAGATCGCCCGGCGCACGTCGCGGGCCGCCGTGGCGGGGCTTGCCCGCGCCGTCGAGGCGGATATAGCCCGCGCCGGGGCAGCGGTGCGCCATGCCAAACGGCCGCGCATCCACACCTTCGTGTCGACCTCGCCCATCCACCTCGCTTATCAGATGCGCAAGTCGGAAGACGAAGTGCTGGCCATCATCTCACGCACCGTGGCCCAGGCTCGGGGTCTCGTCGACGATGTCGAGTGGTCGGCCATGGATGCGACGCGCACCTCGATCGACTACCTGTGCCGCTGCGTCGATGCGGCGATCCGGGCGGGCGCCACCACGATCAATCTGCCCGATACGGTGGGTTACGCGACCCCTGCCGAATATGCGGCCATGTTCCGCTCGGTGCGCGAACGCGTGCCGGGCAGCGACAAGGCGATCTTCTCGGTCCATTGCCACGACGACCTGGGCCTCGCGGTGGCGAACACCATCGCCGGCATCGAGGCTGGCGCCCGGCAGGTCGAGTGCACGATCAACGGCATCGGCGAGCGGGCCGGCAATGCGGCGCTCGAAGAGGTCGTGATGGCGCTGAAGACCCGGGGCGACGCGTTCCCCTATTTGACGGGTGTCGAATCCACCATGCTGACGCGCGCCTCGAGGCTCGTGTCCGCCGTGACCTCTTTCCCGGTTCAGTACAACAAGGCGATCGTCGGCCGGAACGCCTTCGCGCATGAAAGCGGCATCCACCAGGACGGGATGCTGAAGAATGCCGAGACCTACGAGATCATGACGCCGGAAAGCGTCGGGGTCGCGAAGACCTCGCTCGTCATGGGCAAGCATTCGGGCCGTCACGCCTTCAAGGAAAAACTGCGCGAACTCGGCTATGAGCTCGGCGACAATGCGCTGCAGGATGCGTTCCGCCGCTTCAAGGATCTCGCCGACCGCAAGAAGCACGTCTACGACGAGGATCTGGTGGCGCTCGTCGACGACGAGATCGGCAACGCGCACGAGCGGATCGTACTGCAAGCCCTGACCGTCATCGCCGGCACGATGGGGCCGCAATCCGCCACCCTGACGATCGCGGTCGACGGGGCGCACAGAACCCATCAGGCGACCGGCAACGGCCCGGTGGATGCGACCTTCAACGCCATCCGGGCGCTCGTTCCGCACGAGGCCGAACTGGACTTGTTCCAGATCCAAGCGGTGACCGAGGGGACCGACGCCCAGGCGGAAGTTTCCGTGCGGCTCGCCGAGGGCGGCCGCTCGTTCACGGCCAGGGGCGCCGATCCCGATACGCTGGTGGCCTGCGCCCGCGCCTATCTCGGAGCCCTCAACAAGCTCATCGCATGGCAGACGCGGGGACGGGCACAGAGCGCGATGAAGCTGGGCTAATCCTGCGCACTGGGCGCCCCCTTAAGCGCGTTCTGTCGGTGCGGAGGGCAGGACGCCCATGATGACCTCCTTGCGAGGCCGCGGAGAAGCGGTACTGTGCTTCCGTTTCGGATTGCGTTCGGGTTTTAAAGTGTATCTTGGATGCAGCCGGCTGCCGCACCCTTGCAACAGCAGGGTTTGTCCGGTTGACACCTAGTCCAACCAGTCGCCCGTGAGCATCGCTGGTTAGGCCGTTGCGGTTGCGGGAGCGCACGGCAAGCACTTCCAGCGCGTCCGGCAAAGCATCACGTTGGCGGAGCCGGGACCTCCGCACGCACTAAACTGGATATAGACCCTGCTTACGATGACGGTGCATTTATATCACAGCTTTTCTTTATTGGAACCCACACCTTCACGGCTTGAGAATATAGAGTATCAATCGGTAACAAACATACTTCGGGCGGTGATCGATGTCGGTTTTCCATGTCGAAATCATCAAACCTTCGCACTACGACAAGGACGGTTACGTCATCCAATGGCTGCGGGCCTGGATCCCGTCGAATTCGATGGCCTGCCTCTATGCGATC
>JBBPYT010000009.1:0-20590 GCA_038199665.1 Hyphomicrobiales bacterium | reverse complement strand
GCACCCAGTACCGCTCGGCCATTTTTGTCGCCAATGACGAGGAAAAGCAGGTTGCGGTACGCTACATCGCCCAACTCGGCGCGTCGGGCATCTTCCATAATCCGATCGCGACCAAGCTCGAGCCGTTGCACGGGTTCTACCCGGCCGAGGGCTACCATCAGGATTACCTGATCCATCATCCGGACAGCATGTACATTGTGCTGAACGACTTGCCGAAGATCTCGGCTCTGCACAGCCTGTATCCGGATCTTTATCGCGACAAGGCGGTCACCACGGCAGGGACCGAAACCCGCTCGTAACCGATCTTGGCCCAGGATCACATCGGCGGCGTCAGGCCGTTCTTGCCGACCGCCACCCGCTCGCTCGTGAGCTTGCCGTCGGCACCCGTCTGAGCGAAGACGATGACGTGGGCGCCCGGGGTGAGCTCCGTGCGATCTCCCGCTTCGAAAGTCACCACCGGTACGTTCAGCGGCACCACGACAGTTTTTTCGCCGCCCTTATATTTCACGGTCAGCGAATGCCCCGTGGCGCCGACGACCTCCTGCCCGACGGTACCATTGGTCATGGTGCTTTTCGGCCCGAGGTCGAAGCCGCGATGGCCTTCGCCCGTGCCGCGGAGGCTTTCCGGAAAGACGTGAACCTCCGTCGCTAAGAGCGAGCCGTCCGTCTGGGTCTGGGCGGCCGTGCCGATGAAGCTACCGGGCTTGACTTCCGCAAGGGTCGATGGAATCACCGCCGTAACTGTCGCCTTGGGGTCGAGCATCACCGTTTTGTCTCCGCCGTCGTAGGCCGTGACGCGCAGCGTGTCTCCGTCGAGCGACGCAACGGTGCCGCGCAACCGCGTCGACGATTGCGCCATGCTTCCGGACGTCACGAGACAGAGCGAACCCGCGAAGAGAAGAGCTTTGTAGAACATCGACGTGACTTTCAAGCGCCTGATCTAGGCAGAGCCGGGGTCGCTTGCGAGGACCCTTGGATTTCGTGAACGGGACTTCCGATCGATAACACATCGGTTAGGATGGTTGCCAGTTGGCGAACAGCAAGGAGCTCACGCATGCGGATCGACGGCCGCGACTCCCGCACGATCTGGCTCAACAGGGACGGACGGTCGGTCGACGTGATCGACCAGGCGGTCCTGCCGCATCGCTTGGCCTTGAAGACGTTGGGCTCGGCGGCTGCCGCCGCGGAGGCGATTCGCGACATGACCGTGCGGGGTGCACCGCTGATCGGCGCCACGGGCGCCTATGGTTTGGCCCTGGCGATGGCGGAGGATTCGTCCGACCAGAGCCTGTCTTTCGCCTACGACCTTCTGCTGATCAGCCGGCCCACGGCCGTCAACCTTCGCTGGGCTCTCGATCGAATGCGCACCCGGCTCCTGCCGCTCCGACCTGAGGACAGGGTCGCGACTGCTTACGCGGAGGCCGCAAAGATCGCGGACGAAGACGTGGACGTATGTTCGAGCCTCGGCGAGTTCGGTCGGGAACTCATCGAGCAACGATGGCACAAGGTCGACTCCCGACCGGTCAATATCCTGACCCATTGCAATGCCGGATGGCTCGCCACGGTCGACTGGGGCACGGCGCTGGCTCCGATCTACAAGGCGCATCGCGCCGGCATTCCGGTCCATGTCTGGGTCGACGAGACACGACCCCGCAACCAGGGGGCCAGCCTCACGGCTTTCGAGCTGCTGAACGAGGGAGTGCCCCATACCGTCGTTGTCGACAACGTTGGAGGCCACCTGATGCAGCATGGCATGGTCGACTTGTGCATCGTCGGCACCGACCGAACCACCCGGATGGGGGACGTGTGCAACAAGATCGGCACCTACCTGAAAGCGCTGGCCGCCGCCGACAACGATATTCCCTTTTACGTCGCCCTCCCGTCGTCCACCATCGACTGGCGGATCGGCGACGGCGTGGCCGAAATCCCCATCGAGCAACGGTCTCCAGACGAGGTGGTCTTTCTCAGCGGCGAAACCCGGGATGGACGGATCGAGACCATTCGGGTGACGCCGCGCGGCAGCCCGGCCGCGAACTACGCCTTCGACGTCACTCCGTCGCGTCTGGTGACGGGGCTGGTCACCGAACGCGGGGTCTGCGCCGCCTCCGAAGCGGGGTTGCTGACGCTGTTCCCGGCGGAAGAGCGGGCTGCATAGTCCATATCTCCCCAAGCTCGTGAGGGCTCTACCGCATCGCCAGCGCCGCGATGCCGAACCCGTCCGTTCCGCTGCGGTGCGGCGACAGGCGCAGGCCTGGACCGATCCGCGACGCGCAGCTTTCGAGTTCAGGCATCCCCGCGGCCCGAGCCATGTGGGCGGCATCGAGCGGCAGCAGGTTCGGGTGAGCTTCGATGAGCGCCGCCAAGCGATCCTCATTCTCCTCGCGCAGGATCGAACAGGTGGCGTAGACCAGCCGGCCGCCTGGCTTCAACGCCCGCACGGCCTGCTCGAGAACCTCGTCCTGGGTCTTGATCCGTTCCACAAGGGCACCCGGGCGAAGCCGCCACTTGGCATCCGGGTTGCGCCGCCACGTTCCGGTGCCGGTACAGGGCGCATCGACGAACACGAGGTCGCACCGGCCATCGAGGTCGGTGACGGTGCTTTGGCGGCCCTTGGGTGCCCGGACCTGGACGTTGCGAACCCCGGCGCGCGCGAGGCGGTCGTAGATAGGCATGAGACGCCGGCCGTCGGTATCGGCGGCGTAGATCTGACCCTTGTTCTGCATCATGGCGGCGAGCGCCAGCGTCTTGCCGCCGCTTCCGGCACAAAGGTCGAGCACCTGGTCGCCGGGTTTCGCACCGCTCAGCAGGGCAGCGATCTGGGAACCCTCGTCCTGGATTTCGACCAGGCCCTTGACGAAGACCGTCTCGGCCGCCATCGCCGGTGCGCGCCCGTCGGGGCCGACCTCGATTCTCAGGCCGGATCGAGCGTGAGGTGTTGGAACCGGGCCGAGATGGCCGAGCGACCGCGTGACCTTGTCCCGGTCGGCCTTAAGCAAATTGACGCGCAGGTCGACCGGCGCCCGGCGGGCGAGCGCCCTGCCCTCCTCGGCGGCCTCGGCTCCGAAAGCGGCCTCCAGGGAGAGCGCGAGCCATTCCGGGTAATCGCCGCGCACATGCGCCGGTGCGCCCTCGAGCGTGCCGGCCCGAATGGCATCGTGTTCGCGTCCGGTCAGAGGCCCTGGGGCGTGGAGTTCGCCGGTACACAAAGCCACGATCGCCTCGGCATCGAGCCCGCGAACTTCGCGCAACGCCCCGAGCAGCACGGCGCGGGCCGAGTCATCGCCCATCAACCAGGCCGATGAGGCCCGAACCCGCAGCGCGTCGTAGACGAGACTGCCGATCGCGGCCCGGTCCTTGCTGCCCGCGAAGCGATGACTGAGCCCCCAGTCTTTGAGTGCATCCGCGGCAGGACGCCGTTGCATTTCAATCACAGTCAGGATCTCAATGGCGGCGGAGAGGCGAGCAGCGGGGATCATTTTGTTTTTGCCACAATTGAGCCTGGAATGTGAACACAACGGGGCAGGCGTCGTTCAACGAGCGGCCGCTCCGAACCTGTGTATGAGGGAATATCCGATGAACCGTGTTGTTCGCCAGGCGGCCCTTGCGCTGCTGGCTCTTTCGCTAGCCGCTTGCGCCGCTGCCGCTCCCCCGCCGCCGCCCCCGATCGCGGCTCCTGCCATGCGCGCCCCCGATGCGAAGACGACGCTGGAAAACCATATGTAAGCGGCGAAACGGCTGCGGCCCTTGTTGGGAGCGGCCGGTGCGAGGACAAGATGGGCGGCTTCGGCCGCCCCTCCTGACGTGACCCAACGGCCGCGGATCGGGCGCTGGTCCCCTGCCCAGCGTCAAGCCCCGGCAGGATAATTGGGGCTTTCACGGGTGATGGCGACGTCGTGGACGTGGCTCTCGCGAAGACCCGCGTTGGTGATCCGCACGAATTGCGCCTGGCTCTGGAATTCCTTGATGGTTTCGGCCCCGGTATAGCCCATGGCGGCGCGCAAGCCGCCCGCAAGCTGATGTATGATGCTTGCCATAGGCCCTCGATAGGGCACCTGACCCTCGATGCCTTCCGGGATCAGCTTGAGATCGTTCTTGATCTCGCTCTGGAAGTAACGGTCGGCGGAACCGCGGGCCATGGCACCGACGGACCCCATGCCCCGATAGGCTTTGAACGAGCGGCCTTGGTACAGGTAGACCTCGCCTGGACTTTCGTCTGTTCCGGCGAGGAGCGAGCCGATCATCACGCTGTCGGCCCCCGCCGCGACGGCCTTCGCGAGATCGCCCGAAAATTTTATGCCGCCGTCGGCGATCACCGGCACGTTCTGATCGCGCGCCGCTTCAGCGGCGTCCATGATGGCCGTCAGCTGCGGTACGCCCACCCCGGCAACGATGCGCGTCGTGCAGATCGATCCCGGCCCGATCCCGATCTTGATGGCGTCCGCGCCTGCATCGATCAGCGCCTTGGCGCCGTCGCTGGTCGCCACGTTGCCGGCGATGATCGCGACTTTGTTCGAGTGCCGCTTCAGTTGGGCCACCTGGTCGAGAACCAGCTGCGAGTGGCCGTGCGCCGTATCCACCACGACGCAATCGACGCCCGCCTCCATCAGCAGGACGGACCGCCGGAAGCCCTTGTCCCCAACGCTCGATGCCGCAGCGACCCGCAGCCTGCCTTCCGCATCCTTGCAGGCCAGCGGATGCATGGTTGCCTTTTCCATGTCCTTGACGGTGAGAAGGCCGACGCAGCGATTATCCTCATCCACCACGACGAGCTTCTCGATGCGATGCTGGTGCAGCAGACGGCGTGCATCATCCGGTCGCACGCCTTCCCGTACGGTGATGACTCTCTTGGTCATCAGATCGGCCACGGGCTGGCCTGGATCATCGGCGAAGCGAACGTCGCGATTGGTGACGATGCCGACGAGAGGCGCCGGCATTCCTTCCGGACCTCGCTCGACAACCGGAATGCCCGAGATGTTGTGGCGACGCATCAGAGCCAGGGCCTCGGCTAGGGTTGCATCCGGATCGATGGTGATCGGGTCGATCACCATGCCGCTCTCGAACCGCTTGACCTTGCGAACCTCCTCGGCTTGCGCTGCGGGTTCCATGTTGCGGTGGATGACGCCGATCCCACCGGCCTGGGCCATGGCGATGGCCAGGCGGGCCTCGGTCACTGTGTCCATCGCCGACGAGATGATCGGGATATTGAGGTCGATGGTGCGGGTCAGCCGTGTGCGAACGTCGACCTCGCCCGGCATCTTGCGCGAATGCGCCGGTTTCAGCAGCACGTCGTCGAAGGTCAGAGCTTCGACGAAGTTCGGGCGGGTGAGGTTCATGAGCCAACTCCAGACGCGTCACGCGCGATGTTGGAGCGACCGCGCGTGACACGATGAACAAAGAGGGATGCGAAAACGGCTTCCCCCGAGTTGACGGCGTCAGTTAGCACGGCGTGGATCAGGTGGGAAGCGGCACTGCGCTCAGCGACAGGGCTGAGACGGATTTCCGGACCGGTCGCGGCAAATCGCTCCCTTGCCTCGAACAATGTGCTGCAGCGTTGCTTATCTTCCGGCTAGGCTTCATTTCGGCCGGAATTGACGGCAAAGAACCGCCGGGATCAGTCACGCGGCCTCGCCGGTCTGCCGCTGATCCAGCCATCCCCGTCCGGGCACGATTCGGCCCGCTCCGCTCTGAGGACCCCATTTGCCCCGTCACATGCTGACGCCTCTCGTCGTCGCCTGCGCACTCTTCATGGAAAACATGGACAGCACGGTGATCTCGACATCGCTGCCGGCCATCGCCGTCGACCTGCACCAGGATCCGATCACGCTGAAGCTTGCCCTGACGTCATACCTGCTCAGTCTGGCCGTGTTCATCCCCGCCAGCGGTTGGGCGGCCGACCGATTCGGGGCACGCTTGGTCTTCCGGGGCGCCATCGTGGTGTTCACGCTCGGCTCGGTGCTGTGTGGCCTCTCGAGCACCCTGCCCGGCTTCGTGGCAGCACGGGTCGTGCAAGGCATGGGAGGAGCCATGATGGTCCCGGTGGGCCGCTTGGTGCTGTTGCGCTCAGTACCCCGGGAAGAGCTGGTCACGGCACTGACCTATCTCACCATGCCGGCCCTGATCGGCCCCATCCTCGGGCCACCGCTCGGCGGTTTCATCACGACCTATTTCGAATGGCGTTGGATTTTCTGGATCAACGTCCCTATCGGCATACTCGGTCTGGTGCTCGCAAGCTTGTTCATCTCCGACGTGCGCGAGGCCCAAACCTGGCCGCTCGATGTGCCAGGCTTCTTGCTCTGCGGTCTGGGATTGTCGCTCGCGACCTTCGGACTGACGGTTGCCGGACGCGGCTTCGTGCCGCCAGCCGTCACTTTGCTTCTTCTGGCGGGAGGGTTCACGCTGATCGCTCTTTACGTCCGGCACGCGCGAAAAGCGCGCTATCCGATCCTCGACCTTGGGCTCCTGGCCATCCCCACGTTCAGGGCGAGCGTTTTCGGCGGCTTCGTGTTTCGCCTCGGCATCGGCTCCCTCCCGTTCCTTCTGCCCTTGTTGTTGCAGATCGGTTTCGGGATGAGCCCATTCCGGTCGGGTTGCTTGACGTTCGCATCGGCCGCCGGGGCAATGGCGATGAAGGCGACCGCGGCGCCGGTGCTTCGCCGCTTCGGGTTCAAGCGCGTTCTGGTGGTCAATGCCCTGTTGAGCAGCATGTTCCTGGTGGTCTACGGCACCTTCACGGCCGCGACGGCGCCTTTGCTGATCTTCGCTGCCCTGCTGGGCGGCGGCTTTTTTCGGTCGCTCGAGTTCACATCGACCAACGCGCTCGCCTTCGCGGACATCGAACCCCGCGACATGAGCCGCGCCACGAGCTTTACCTCCGTGGCGCAGCAATTGTCGCTATCGACCGGCGTTGCGGTCGGGGCCGGGATGATCGAGCTGTCGCAATGGCTGCACGACGACGCGACACTCGGCACACGGGACTTCAGCTTGGCGTTCTTCGCGGTCGCAATCATTTCGGCCACTTCGGCGATCGTCTTTGCCCGCCTGCCGGCGGGTGCGGGCGATGGGTTGCGAAGCACCACCAAGCAGAACATCGCAGCCGCCCTGATCCCCGCCGGGGTCGTGGGCGTTCAGCCATCCGCAGCGCTCGAACGGCCGCGGAACCCTGTTGCGAGGACGTAAAGCTCGGCCGAATCGGCCCGACTCGCGCCCGGCTTGACGTGGCGCACCGCGACGAAATCCCGTTTCAGGGCTGCCAACAGGGAGCCCTCCGTTCCGCCCTGAAGAACCTTGGCCAGAAAGAACCCGCGTGGCGCCAGCACCTCGCGACTGAACTCCGCCGCGAGTTCCGCGAGGCCCATGATGCGCAGGTGATCGGTCTTCTTATGGCCTGTGCTATTCGCCGCCATGTCCGACAGCACTCCATCGGCTCGCCCGTCCATCATGCTCTTGATGCGGGCAACCGCGTCATCGTCGTTGAAATCCATGATGGCGAAATTGACGCCCTGCACCGGCTCCATGTGGAGCAGGTCGACGGCGACCACCCGTCCATTGCCCTGAGCGGCTCCGGTTCTTTGCGCGGCGACCTGCGACCATCCGCCGGGTGCCGCGCCGAGGTCGACGATGCGGCTGCCAAGCTTGAGCAGCCTGTACCGATCGTCGATTTCGAGCAGCTTGAAAGCGGCACGGGACCGATAGCCCTCCGCTTTGGCACGGGCCACATAAGGGTCGTTGAGTTGCCGCGAAAGCCACAAGGCGGACGACAAGGACCTCTTGCGGGCCGTCTTGACGCGCGTCTTCAGAGATCTGCCACCCTCGCGACCGGATCCCCCTTTGTCGGTCGACATCAGAATCGCCTCATCTCGCAGGCTGAGGCCATGCTCGATCGTGTTTCATCATTTGAATGAGAATGCCTTCGCGCAGGCCCCGATCCGCGATCCGCAGACGCCGGCTCGGGAATACACGGCGGAGCGCCTCGAGAACGGCACAGCCCGCCAGCACGAGATCGGCGCGGTCGGGCCCGATGCAGCCATGCGCGACGCGCTCATGGAACGGCATGTCCAGCAGCCGCCCGATCGCTTCCGTAACGTCCTCATCGGACATCCAAAGGCCGTCGACGCGGCGCCGGTCATAGCGATGCAGACCAAGATGCACGCCGGCGACCGTGGTCACGGTGCCGGACGTGCCGAGGAGATGGAAGCGCCCGCAGCGCCGCTCGTCGCGCGCCCGCTCCGCAAAGGATGCGAGTTCCTGCACGACATAATCGGTCATGGCAGCGAAGGTTTCCGCGCTCACCACCTTGCCGCCGAATCGATCCGACAAGGAAACGACGCCAAGGGGAAGCGACGTCCAGGCTCGGATCCGCTCGCGAACGTCGGCGCCGGGCGCCGCACCGGCGGCCTTGTCGCATTTTGCTCCTCGCCCCAGCCAGACGATCTCGGACGACCCTCCACCGATATCGAACAGGATGACGCTCTCTGCTTGTTCGTCGGCGAGCGCCACACAACCCTCGGCCGCCAGCACGGCCTCGGTTTCCCGGTCGACGATCTCAAGCGACAGACCGGTGCGCCGACGCACCTGTTCCAGGAACGAAGCGCCGTTTTCCGCGGCACGGCACGCTTCGGTCGCGATCAGCCGTGAGCGGGTCACCTTGCGGGCCGCCATCTTCTCGCGGCAGACCGACAAGGCTGCGAGCGTGCGCTCCGTGGCTGCATCGCTCAAACGACCGGTCGCGCTGAGGTTTTCGCCGAGGCGAACAATGCGCGAAAAAGCATCGACGACACGGAGGCCTTCCTGTGATGGCCGCGCGATGAGCAGCCGGCAGTTGTTCGTGCCGAGGTCAAGGGCTGCGTAGATCCCGCGACCTTGCCCCTCATTGAGAAGAGCCGGAAAATCGGGATTCATCGGTCGTGTCGGCTCGAGCGCAACCGTTCGCTGCAATGCACCCTCCTTGCGCTTTGTCCGAACGCCCCCGGCCATTCGCGACAATAGGGCTCCCTTCGAGTTTAAAGGAGGTGCCGGAAAATTGCCAAGGCCGCGCTACGCAGGCCTTCGCGGCATCGGGGGCGCCGATCGAAGCCGGACGCAAAGGCTCACGCCCCCGCGTTCCGAGCGGCTTTTCAAGATCCCGGTCAGGGCACGGCCCCCGGAGGTTTGATCTTGGAACCGCGTCGGCGATTTCGCCGGGCCCAGATATTCAGCCCTTCGACCCCGGAGGAGAACAGCATCGCGAAATACAGGTATCCCCTCGGGAGGTCGAACCCCGAGCCTTCGGCCACCAGGGAAAGACCGATCAGAACGAGGAAGCAAAGCGCCAGAACCTTGGTCGTCGGGTGCGCATGGACGAACCGCGCCACCACGTTGGCCGCAACATACATGACCAGCAGCGAAATCAGGATGGCCACCACCATGAGTGCCAGTTCCTTGGCGATGCCGATGGCGGTCAGGATGGAGTCGAAGGAGAAAACGAGGTCTATGACGGCGATGTTCACGATCACCAGGCCGAGTGCGCGTGGACGGCTGACGACTTCGGGCATCTGCGGCTCATCGTCGATCTCGCTGTGGATCTCTAGCGTCGCCTGCACGATGAGGAACAGACCCGCCACGAGCAGCACCATGTCGCGCCAGGAGACAGGTCTGCCGAGGACCGTGATGACCGGCTCCGTAAGCGCGATCAGCGAGGTCAGAATCGTCAGGCTCGCCAGCCGGAACAGCAGAGCCAGGCTCAATCCGAAAATTCGAGCGATGCGGGCCTGTTGGGGCGGCAGCCTCGCACCGATCAACGAGATGAAGATGACGTTGTCTATGCCGAGCACGATCTCCATGGCGGTGAGCGTCCCGAGCGCAAGCCAGCCCGAAGGCGCGTAGATCCAGTCGAACATGGGTTAGAGTCCGCGCCGAGCTTTGCCGCGGACAGCCGGCCCAAAAGACCTCCGACCGACACCGGGCCACATTGCCCGATCGCTCTGCGGCCCGATATCATGACGAAAGCCACATGCTGCCCGGCCCGACACACGTCCGCAAACCGAGCCGCAATCGAAGGACGACACCCCGATCATGCCAGGCCGGAATGACGCTGCAGTGCCGCTTTCCGGCGACACGAACCTTGCCTCGACGCCACCGGGAGCCGGAAGGATCGATACCGACGTCATTGTGGTCGGCGCGGGTGCTGTCGGCCTAACGCTCGGCATCGCGCTTGCGCGAGCCGGCGTCGACGTGGCGGTCGTGGGGCTCGTCGCGACGCGGATGCCGGGACGAACGGTGGCGCTTCTGGAAGGATCCATTCGGTTTTTAGAAACCCTGGGACTTTGGCCCGACTTAGCACGATGGTCTGCGCCGCTTCGAACCATGCGCCTGGTCGACGATACAGGATCGCTGTTTCGTATCCCACCCGTGAATTTCCGGGCGCAGGAGATCGGCAAACCATGGTTCGGCTGCAATATCGAGAATTGGCAGCTGCTCGAGGGTCTCGCGTCGGCTGCACGGAACAGGCTCGGCCTGACGCTCATCGAGCAGCATCTCGACGGGTTCGAATTCAGCTCCTCTGGGGCTGCGGCTCGCCTTGAGGACGGCCGACACGTGCGTGCGCCGGTTCTTGTGGCAGCGGATGGGCGGCGCTCGCCTGCGCGCGCTGCGGCCGGCCTGCCGGTCAGGACCTGGCGCTATCCCCAGGCTGCCTTGACGGCGATCCTCAGACACGAACACGGGCACGACGACGTATCGACGGAATTCCATACCCGGCAAGGTCCTTTCACGCTCGTTCCGCTTCCGGGCCTTCCGGACGCCCCGCATCGATCGAGCATGGTCTGGGTCATGTTGCCGGGCGACGCAAGTCGGAGGTCGGCGCTTGGTCCGCCACAGTTGGCCCGCGCCATCGAGCGGCAAAGTCGCATGCTGCTTGGCAGGGTTGCACTCGAAGGGCCGTGCGGGTCCTTTCCGATTTCCGGTATGGTGAGCGACCGCATGGCCGGGCCACGGATCGCGCTCGCGGGCGAAGCGGCTCATGCCTTTCCGCCGATCGGGGCACAGGGTCTGAACCTCGGCCTGCGGGACGTCGCTCTGCTGGCGCAACTGCTCGCCGACGCCAAAGGTCGCGATGTCGACCTGGGTTCGCCCGCCATCCTCGGCCGCTACGCACGCGCAAGGCGCGGCGACGTGGCGCTGCGCACGATGGCGGTGGATTGGTTGAACAGGGCCCTTCTAGCCGACTTTCTGCCTGTCGATTTCGTGCGCGGTGCGGGCCTTCTCGCGCTGAGCAGTTTCGGCCCGCTCCGCCGCCTGGCGATGCGCGAGGGGTTGATGCCGCAAAGTTTGGCGCCGAATGGGATGCGCAAGGCTTGACGACGTCGAAACCGATCGTTCATCAAAACGCCTCGACCCACTCGGACTTGCTCCCTGGCACCGGATCGTGATGCGTTTCGATTGGCTTTCCGTGCGCTACCGCTTGGAACACTTGGCATTTCGGGCCGCAGCACGCCTCTTCTTGTTCCTCGGCCTCGAGCGCGCATCGGATGTTTCGGGAACGTTGTGGCGCCGGTTCGCTCCCTATTCCAAACGGCACAACCGGGCGCTGAGCCATCTCGCGCTGGCTTTCCCTGAAAAGGCCGCGGCGGAGCGCGAGGAGATCTGCCTTGGGATGTGGGAAAACCTAGGGCGAAATTTCGCGGAAGCCTTTTTCCTCGAGGAGATCGCGGCGAGCGGCCGTATCACCTACGAAGGATTGGATGCCTTCGAGCAATGGGCGAGCCTGCCCGCCGGACGCGTTGCCTGCGCGGGTCATCTGGCCAACTGGGAATTGGCTATTCTCGGCATCATGCGGCGCGGCCTCAATCCTTGGAGCATCTACCAAAGGATCAAGAATCCTCTGGTCGACGAAGATGTTTCCGCTATGCGAGCCTTTCTCTATACGGGCGGTCTCGTCGTCAAAAATCCGGCGCTGCCGCGACAATTCCTGCGCATCGTGCGCCAAGGCGGGACGATCGGATTCCTCGCGGACCTCCGCGACTTCGCAGGGGCCAGCGTGCCTTTTTTCGGCCGACCGGCGCCGTCGACCACGTTTCCGGCGCTGCTGGCGCACAGCACGGGTTCGCCGATCCTCGTCACCTGCATGCGACGACTCCCGGGCGTTCGCTTCGTGCAAACATACGAACTCTTCGCATTGCCCGAGACCGGAGACCGCAAGGAGGATATAGCCACGACCACGGCGCTGGTGCAGAGCACATTCGAGCGGTTCATCCGAAAATGGCCGGACCAGTGGATGTGGGCTCATCGCCGCTGGGGATAGCGATTTTTTTGTCGAGGCGAACAGATCGGGAGTGAAGCCGTGCGAATCGCGACCTGGAACGTCAACTCGATCCGGCAAAGGCTGAGCCATCTCCTAGAATATTTGAAGACCGTGGCGCCGGATGTCCTGTGCTTGCAGGAAATCAAGTGTGTCGAGGAGGCCTTTCCCCGATTGGAGATCGAAGCTGCCGGATACAATTGCTATGTTCATGGCCAGAAAGGCTTCAACGGCGTCGCCATCCTCAGTCGGCGGCCGGCCGAGACCGCGCGCGGACTACCGGGCGACGAGGCGGACGTCCAAGCCCGCTATATCGAGGCGGTCGTGCCTGACGAGGCCGGGGGCATCGTGCGGGTCGCCAGCATCTACCTGCCGAACGGCAATCCCGCCAACACCGAAAAATATCCCTACAAGCTCGGCTTCATGGATCGCCTGACGGCTCATGCCAGGGCTCTCATCGGGCTGGAGGAGCGCGTCGTTCTGGCGGGGGACTACAACGTCATCCCGGAGCCGCGGGACGTGTTCGATCCGGAGAACTGGCTGGGCGACGCTCTCTATCTGCTGTCGACCCGCCACCGTTTTCGAGCGCTCACCAACCTCGGCCTGACCGATGCCGTCCGGGCAACGACCGATGCCGGAGGGATCTACAGTTTCTGGGACTACCAGGCCGGCGCCTGGCAAAGGAACAAGGGCCTGCGGATTGATCACATTCTGTTGTCGCCGCAAGCGGCCGACCGCCTCGAACGCGTTGCGATCGACAAGAGCCTGCGCAGCCTCGACAAGCCCTCGGACCATGTGCCGGTCCGTATCGACCTTGCCTGAACGGGTCGGCGCTGCACGTCAGCGGATCGGACGGCTCAGTTTCTCTTGCGGTGATCTTCGAGGTAAAGCGATGAGACCTGTCGATCGGCGTCGCTGGCCGAAGCCATGTCCTTGTCGAACAGATCGACGATCCAAGCGTCTTTGGCGTCCTTTGATGCCAGCGCCGCATCCCGGGCCAGGGTCAGCCACATCAGGCCCTTGGCCCGCTGGTGCGCGATCCCGTCGAAGCCGTTGAACAGCATGTGTCCCAGCAAGGCCTCGGCTTGGAGATGGTTCTTGTCGGCTGCGAGGGCCAGCCATCGGACCGCCTGCCGCGTGTCCTTCGAGATACCGTCCGCGCCGTCGAGATAGATCCGTGCAAGATTGTACTGGGCATCAGCGTTGCCGAAATTCAGCGCCGCATACTGGAACATCACGAATGCGCGTTCCGGATCGGGTTTCACGTCGGTGTTGGCGATGCCGTTCAGGCTGTAGACACCAACCGCCACAAAGGCGTTGGACACGACGGAAAGATCACGCCGGTCACCATCATCCTCATCGTAATTCTGCACGATCTGCGAGAAGTATTTGAACGCCTTGTAGTCGTCATGCGGAACGCCGTCCCCCTCAGCATACATTTTCCCGAGTTTCCACCGTGCCAGGGGATTGCCGTTCGCGGCGGCGAATTCGAAAGCCTCGACGGAGGACTTCATATTGCCGGAACGATAGCCGTCCATGCCTTGACGAAACGCTTGCAGGGGAGTCTTGAACAGCGGCAGCGACGGTTTCTCACCAGCCGGACGCTCCGAGCCGTCGAGTGCCAACGCGGGCACGACTGTGCAGCAAAGCGACGACGACCCGAGCACCAGTAGAAAGGCGACACGACGAGACATCGGCATGGTTCGGATACTCACCCGCGGGGCTGACATGCATCGTTGGTCTTGTGCGGAAACGGCCGCGACCGACGCGACCGGTCAACGGGCAACCTGTTGGCAAGGATGAGAGTTTCGGCAAACATTACCATTGGCCTCCACGCTTTCGGCGACAAAGTCGACGGCTCCGCGACAGATGCGGAGGAACCGGCTGGATGCGCGAGTTTCCATGACTGGCGCCGGCCTCGACAGTCACGTGCCATTCATTTCGCCCGATCAGGCGGCAACTTAAGGTGGGGGACGTTAGCGGTCGCTTTATGGCTGAATAGCGGCGTCTCAGCTTCCCTATTCGGGCGACTTTCGGTTCTGCCGGGATAGTTGCTGCAAAGCCACGATGACAGCGTCTGCCGGTCCGTTTCGGACGCGATCACGCGCCGGAACGGCTGCATGCCGACCTTGCAATAACATGCGGGTGTCGACGTTAGTGAGACCTGAAAGATGCTGAAATGGGCGCTACCGCGCGTCTCGCTGGCAGGTCGGCGTCAGCGGCGGCGGCAAGCCGGCGTCCGTCAGTTAGGCTGCAGCGGGGCTGCATCAACCAGAGCGAGGCGCTCGAGCGCCCTGGCCACGGTCTGCAGGCGCAAACGGGCATCCGCGAGTCGCTGCCTTTTCTGCTCGACTGCTTCCTTACGCGCCCGCCGTAGGAAGTTCTCGTTGGCAAGCTCGGTTTCGATCTTGTCGGCCTCGGCGGTCAGCTTGGTTTGCTCCTTGGACAGCCGCGCACGTTCCGCTGTCACGTCGATTATGCCAGCCAGCGAAACCGCGACGATGGAGCCGCGCACGACGAGTTGTGCCGAGCTTGCTGGCGGGACGTCGGAGAAGCCGAACGGGGAAAGCCGAGCCAATCGCTGGATCACTTCGCGATGCGCCTCTGCCCGCGCCCGCACCTCCGTCTCCGCTCCCACCAGCGACAGAACCAGCGCCGTTGCGGCAGGCACATTCATTTCGGATCGGAACGAGCGCACCTCCGACACGAAGTCGATGACCCATCCGATTTCTTCCTCGGCTTCCGCATCTCCGGGCCCCGCGTGTTCGGGCCATGCCGTCAAGGCCAGCACCGCATGCCTCGCGTCTTCGTCACGACCGAAGCCCCATATATCTTCCGTGATGAACGGCATGAACGGGTGCAGCATCTTCAAGATGTCGTCGAGGACGGCTGGTGCAACCCGGCGGGTCTCGTCCTGCGCATCGCCGGCAGCACCCTGCAACACCGGCTTCGCCAGCTCGATGAACCAGTCGCAGAAGATATCCCAGACAAAACGATAGACCGCCGCAGCGGCATCGTTGAAGCGGTAGGCTTCGAGCGCTTCCGTGACCTCGACGGTTGTCTTGGCCGATTCCGCCAGAATCCAGCGGTTGAGCGGCTCACGTGCCGAGGTTCGGTCGAACCCGGGAGCACTCCGGCACTGGTTCATCCTGAGAAAGCGGGTTGCGTTCCAAAGCTTGGTCGCGAAGTTCCGATACCCCTCGATACGAGCCGTCGAAAGCTTGATATCGCGCCCCTGTGCGGCCATGGCGGCCAGGGTAAATCGCAGTGCGTCCGCCCCGAATTCGTCGATCAGTTTAAGAGGGTCGACCACGTTACCCTTCGACTTCGACATCTTGGCGCCCTTCTCGTCGCGGACGAGCGCGTGAATGTAAACGTCCTTGAACGGTGCCCTGCCCGTAAAATGCAGGCCCATCATCATCATGCGTGCGACCCAAAAGAAGATGATGTCGAAACCGGTGACGAGGGCGGACGTGGGATAGTAGCGGTCGAGCTCCGGCGTCCGTTCGGGCCAACCGAGGGTGGAAAAGGGCCAGAGCGCGGACGAGAACCAGGTATCGAGAACATCCTCGTCTCGCTTAAGCAAGACCGACTCGCCATAATGTGCGCTGGCAGCCGCCTGGGCGGCCGGCTCGTCGTGCTCGACGAAAACCTGTCCATCCGGCCCGTACCAGGCCGGAATGCGATGTCCCCACCAGAGCTGGCGCGACACGCACCAAGGCTGGACATTTTCCAGCCAATCGAAATAGGTCTTCTCCCAGGTTCGCGGGAAGAACGTCGTTTCGCCCGTGCGAACGGCCGCAAGGGCCGGCCCGGCAAGCGTCGCGGCATCCACGTACCACTGATCGGTGAGCCAGGGCTCGATCACGGCATTGGAACGGTCGCCGTGCGGCACCACGTGGGCGTGCGGTTCGGTTTTTTCCAGCAGTCCGCGGGCGTCCATCAAGGCTACGATCCGCGCACGCGCCGCGAAGCGGTCCAGGCCGTCAAGGGCCAAAATTTCGTCGCGCTCGCTCGAGAAATCCGAGCCGGCCAGGAATGCTTCGTTCTCGCGCAGGATGAGACGGGCTTCGGGGTCGAAGACGTTGATCATCGGCAATTGGTGCCGGCGGCCGACGTCGAAGTCGTTGAAATCGTGAGCCGGCGTTATTTTGACGGCGCCCGTGCCCTTTTCAGGATCGCTGTAAGTGTCTGCAACGACCGGAATGCGCCTGCCGACCAGCGGCAGAACCACGCTACGGCCTACGAACTCCCTGTAGCGTTCGTCGTCGGGGTGGACAGCCACCGCCGTATCGCCCAGCATGGTCTCCGGCCTGGTGGTCGCGACGGTGATGAAGCGGTCCGGGAACCCCTCGATCGGGTAGCGGAAATACCAAAGGTGCCCACGGGTCTCCACGGGCACCACTTCCAGATCCGAGATCGCGGTCAGAAGCTTGGGATCCCAGTTCACCAGCCGCTTGTCACGGTAGATCAGCCCGTCCTTGTACAAGGTCACGAAGGCCTCGATCACGGCCGCGCTCAAGCCCTCATCCATGGTGAAGCGAGTGCGCGACCAATCGCAGGATGCCCCGAGTCGTTGAAGCTGGCTGATGATCTGGCCGCCCGACTCCGCTTTCCATGCCCAGATGCGCTCGACGAAGGCTTCGCGGCCCATCGTTCGACGATCCGGCTCCTGCCGTTCCATCAATTGGCGTTCGACGACCATCTGCGTCGCGATGCCGGCGTGGTCCATGCCAGGTTGCCAAAGCACGTCGCGGCCACGCATTCGTTCGAAACGGCACAAGACGTCCTGCAACGTATTGTTGAGGGCGTGGCCGATATGAAGCGATCCCGTGACGTTGGGGGGCGGGATCATCATGGAATACGGCTTCGCCCCTCGTCGCTGGGGCCGGTCGGCTTTGAAAGCTTCTGTTTTGTCCCACAACTCCCGGATGCGTGCCTCGATCGCAGCAGGCTCGAACGTCTTATCCATCATTCAAAGCAACAATCCTAACGTCGGCCGCCCCGGGCAACCCGCTCGATCTCGTTGCGAACGAGGCGCTCGACCAGCGTCGGCAGGTTTTCGTCGAGCCACGTCTTTACCAGCGGGCGCAACAGTTCACGCATGGTCCGCTCGAGCATTTCCGTGTTCTGGAGCACGACGGTCGCGGCCAGCGTTTCGAAGGCCGACATGACGGAGGCCCCCAGCAACGGAGAGATCAGGGCATCCCCGGATGCTGCGGTATCCTCCGCCGGCAACGAGCCATGGTCCTGCTCGTCGGGCCCGAACACCGGCGCCTCGAAATCCGCATCTTCCACCGGATTGGCGTGCTGATCGATCGTCGGGGTCTGGACCAAGGATGAGGGATCCTCTCCATTTCGGTACTCGTTCGACTGTTCCGGCGCCGCAGCGTCCATCTCCTCGAGCGAATCAAAACTGCCACCTGCGGCAGAGCCCTCGTGGTCGCTTCCCGGCTCCTGCGCTGCGGGCGCCTCGGCCTCGTTCGAGGCCAAGCTCGGCTCGTCGTAACCAGACGGTGTCTCCTCGGTGAAGGCCACACCGGGAATGCTGGCCAGATCCAACTCGCCCTCGTCACCGCTTCGGGAACCCTGCCGCGCACGATCCATCGCCGTGACACTCCCGACCGCCCTGTCGGTCTCGGGTTCCGCATCTTCCATCGGCGAAAGGCGGTGCGCGGGCGCGCCGTAGCCCGAGCGCAACCCTTGCGTCTGATCGTCAGCGATGATGCGCCGTATCGATGCCAAGATGTCTTCCATCGAAGGCTCCTGCGACCGCATGTCGGCGGATGCCGGGTCGGATTGTTGAGGCACGAATGTGCTAGCTACGGTCATGGCCTGTGACCCTTTTGACGCGGCTCGGGGTCGAGCCTGCGATGAGTGCCGGTCGAGCGCTCCCTGGAAGTTCGCTCCCCGTAAACCTAGCCTTAACAATTAGGTCGATGCGGGGATTGAAACAAGCGCCCGTTTTCGAACTTCGGTGGACCAAGGCCGGCTGTTCATCATCAGGCGAGAGAACCTGGTCAGCGACCGTCGGGGGTGCGCAGCCCGAACCATTTGTCCTTGACCTGGTCGAAATGGACGACGGGGTTATAGGGTTGCAGGTGCAATCCGAGCATCGAGGCCGACAGGCGGCCGCACGAGGCCAGAATCGCATAGGATGCGACGACCCTATCGCGCTGTGCGCCGACCAGCGAAACGCGCGCATTCAGCAAAGTTTGCTGGGCATTCAGGACGTCGAGCGTCGTGCGCTGCCCGACGCGAGCCTCCTCGCGGGTTCCGTTCAGCGCGATCTCCGCAGCATTCACCTGAGCCTGGTCGGCTTGCACGGCAGCTTTCGAAGACACCAGCAATCCCCAAGCGGAAATCACCGCCGCACGCACGTTGTCGCGAGAAATGTCAGCCTGGAACTGGGCTACGCCCAACTGCTCCTTGGATTGCCGGATTTCCGCGTAACTTTGGCCACCCTCATAAATCGGAACCGAGATCTGTCCGACGATGGAGCCCACGAAAGCGTGGCTGCCGGAGACGTTGCTGACATCGTAGCGCTGGTCGGCTGCGCCGTTCAGCGAAATCGTCGGATAGAGTGCGCCTTCCGCCACCTTGACCTGCAGTTCGGCCACATCAACCGCATGCAGCGCGGCCTGGATGGTCGGATGTTCCACCTGCGAGATGGCTATGGCGCTTTCCAGCGACGGGGGCACGTTCCGTTCGAGTGGGCGCGCCGGTTCGAGACGCGTCGGCTGCTCGCCGACCACTTGCCGGAAGCTCGCGATCGAGTTCTGCAGGTTGGAGCGAGCCGCAAAATAGTCGGCCCGCGATCCGGCGAGACTTGCCTCGGATTGGGCCACGTCGGTTCGGGTCACCTCGCCGACCTTGAATCGGTCCTGCGTTTGGCGCAGTTGTTCCTCGAGCACTTTGATGTTGCTGTTGCGCAGATCGAGGATCGCCGTATCGCGCAGCACGTCCATATAGGACTGTGCACCGCTTTGCAGGACGCTCTGCTCGACGGTGCGAAGAGTTTCCCGCGTGCTGAACACGTTCGATTCGGCAGCCTTGATTCTGTTCGTCGTCCTCAAACCGTCAAACAGCGTTTGCGTCAGGTTGATTCCGACACCGTGGGGAACGGTGTCGGCCGTGCCCCCGGCCCCGCCGCTGAGAGAGCCTCCCGTCGTCGTCGTGGTTCCGCCCGTTCCGGTCGTCCCAAAGGTCCCGCCGCCCGAGTTGGAGCCGAAGGTTCCACCGGAACCGGTGCCGGCCGTCGTGCCGCCGAGCGAACTACTCGTTCCGCCATTCGTGCCCGTAAGGTTCGAGAGGCCCGCCGAACTCAATCCTGCTCCGGTCCCTTCGGAATGCTGGAATCCCACATCGCCGACGGCGGTAACATGCGGCAGGTAGCCCGATTCCGCGATCGGAATGTTCTCGTCCGCCGCACGAACGGTTGCGCGTTGCGCATTGAGGTTCGGATTGTTGAAATACGCCTTGGCAAGTGCATTGGGCAGATTTTCCGCCTGGGCCGGAGCGCTGAAGACGCCGACGAACGTGCAAACCAGCAGCGCCGAGCGCGACGCACCGACCAGCGCCGACCGCTCGGCCGCCGCACCGCGAACAAGGGATACCCTGTTTATGGCGCTTGAACTCATCACTGCCCTCGACGCACCCTGAACGAGCTGCCGCGCGCCGGCACGCTCATCGACACTTCGCGATCGCCGACGATTCGGAGACTACGGCGCCCAACCCATCTTAGCGCGAGGCCGGCCGCGATGCGCGCAGTGAAGGTACGGGAAAGAACGATTCGACGGGAACTGCCGCAAAAATGCGACACTCCGTCGGCGCAACTGCCGACCGGCAACGCAGGCGAGCCGCGATGCGACAATTACAACGGGCGCCGAACGATGGGACGGCTGCGCAACGCTCAGAAAACGAAAGCGGCAGGCTTGCGGAATTCTGAAATCACCGGCGCGGTCGCGTCGAACAAAGCCCGCTCGCTGATCTGTCCGTCGACTCGTTGATACCGAACCGCACTTCCGGCGCGGCGCGAAGCTTCCCCCGTCATCGTTTCTATGGCGATCAGGCGGCCGTCGGGCGCGAGCTGCTGGAACAGCGCGCCGAGCCCGATTTCAACGGCGCCCTGGATCAGGATGAAATCGTAAGGCGCCCTGTCCTCGCATCCATCCGAAAGAGTACCTGTAGCGGCTTCGACCGTTGCAAGTCCGAACTCCCGAGCATTGGCGGCAGCGGCTTGCGTCAAGGCGACGTTACTCTCCAGGGTGACCACGGCCGCGGCCATTTCGGCGATCAAGCAGGCCGCGTAGCCGG
>JBBPYT010000008.1:0-3778 GCA_038199665.1 Hyphomicrobiales bacterium | reverse complement strand
CTTGGCGGCTTTGAGCCGGTTCGCGCAGGCTCGCTGGACCCGGGTGTTGCGATGTGGGCCCAATGAGACCGTTCGTTGCGACCTGAGTGGGACGGGGCGCGGGATGTATAAAGCGCAGCCGGCCCCGGCGGATGTCCGCCGAGGCCGGTGGGTTTCGAGCAGCGCGCCTTGGTCAGAAGGTGTCGTCGAGGAGGTTCTTGAAGCTCGATACATTGGCAAGCATGTCGGCTTCCTCGGTGCCAAATTCTTTGGGGTCAGGTGGGTCGTAGCGGCGGCGGGCTAGCGCCTCGCTGAAAACCTCGAGGAGCTGTTCGAGAAGGCCGCGCAGCCTGTCGGCGCAGTAGCGGTCGATAATGTAGATAGTCTCTGGGTCATCGGTGTCCAGGGGCATTGTTCGCGCCCTCGTTTGACTACGCTGACTTGCCGTCTTGGCGTTGGCGGCGGCCTCTTTGTCCAAAGTCATGATTTGCCTCACTCGCTTGGGTGGTTGTTTTTGAGGGCGAGGCGCAGAGCGTCCCGGGCATCGAGGAAGGGAATCTCCGGGAGGCCGACGCCTTGGTCCTTCGGGAAGCAGCGGGTCCGGTACAGGAATTCGTCGATGGCGGTGGAGAATTCGTACGTCATGGTCCGGAGTCGATCGGCAACGGACTCGGGGAAGACGTGGATGGCATCTTTGTTCTTGTCGTTCAAAGGCATAGCTCGCGCGCCCCCTGGATGACGTGTTGTTGCCCGACCGTCTTGGCGCCGCCATCGGTGGCCTTTGTGAGGGCCTTGTGCGCCAAGGTGTCGATCGCCCGCATGTTGCCCCGGCTCATCTCGTACATGGCCTCCAGCGCGTTGGCGTCAAATGGCGAGGTCCGGCAGCCGGCGATCGACAGGCGATGGTCGATGTAGGCTAGGCTCTCGTCACGGGAGAGGAGGCGGAGCTCGCCGCAGTGGGCGAGCCGCTGGCGGATGTCCTCCACCTCCGGCCGGTAGAGCTTTTCCCGCAGCAGCGGGTGGCCGGCCAGGATGACGCTCACGACCAGCCGCGAGTCGAAGGAGAAGTTTGTCAGAATCTTGACCAGCTCGAGCCCTTCGGGCCGAAGGGCATGAGCGTCGTCGAAAAAGAGGACGGGGCGGAGACCATCGGCGCTGCTGTCCTGCTCGAATCTCTCCTGGACCGCGCGGACGAGCGCTGGAAACTTGCTGACCACGCGAGCACCGACGGCGTGGCCGATGTCACGGCAGAGGTCACGACTCGTCAAGTTCCCCACCTTGAAGTAGCTCGTCTTGTACCTCGCCTTCGGCAGCCGCTCCTCCAGCGCTCTCAGGACGGCGGACTTGCCGGTGCCGGCCGGTGCCAGGAGGACCGCCGACATCCGCCTGCGGATGACGTCCTCGAGCGCCGTTTTCTGCGCCGTCAGGAAGTCGAATTCCAGCTGCTTATCCGTCGGGATCTCCCGCGTAAACGGCGTCGACGTGAAACCGAAATGATCTTCGAATGCTTTCATGCTCTCTCCTACTCAGGTTGTTCGGGAAAGCCCCCGTCTGGACCGACGATGGGGCTGAAGTCACGGTTGAAATGGATCTCGGCCGCGGTGGTGATCGGCGTCTGCGGGGCAGGCTGACGCGCCTTCCGCTTCGACTTTTTCCCACGGCGCTCCCGAGCATTCTGCGCGAGATTCGCCGGCTTTAGCGTGATGAGCTTGCCCTGATGGAGCATCTGGATATCTTGGCTGACGAGGTCGCGGTAGATCGTGCTCTTGGTGCCGGCATACCCGAGCGGGACCTCGTAGGGGACGTCGTTCCAGGCGATGACGTTATCCTCCCTGACCTTGCGGGTGTCCGTCAGGACAAACGCCTTTCTCAGCTCGGCCTCGGACTTCGGGAATCTGAGCGGCTTCTCGTCGTTGTCGAAGCGCTCCTGCGGCACGCCCTTGATACCGCTGTGCTCGCTGCGGTTGTAGCGCTCGCGGAGGTAGTGCCTGATCCGCAGTTCGAGGGCCTTGGGCGATGGATCAATGCCAGGCTTGGCCAGCGAGCGCAGCAGCTGGCGCGCGACCGTTCTGTTAAACCGTTCAATTTTACCCCGGCCTTCAGGGTAACCGGGCGCACCCAGGATCAGTGGGATCCCGAGCGCCGCAAATAGCCGCTGCGTGTCCGCGGCCTTGAAGCCCGGTCCCCGGTCGAGATAGCTCGCGCCCATGAAGCCGTAGGTCTTCATCACCTGAAAGAGCGAGCGCAGAAAAAACTCAGCGCTCTCACCGGCCGTGGTGACGAAGACGTCCAAGACGACGCGCGTCGCGTCATCAAGGAAGAAAAAGGCGAGACGTTTCAGCCGTTCGGCCCCGGCGCGGAAGTACTTGCCGTCGCAAAGCATCATCTGCATCCGGTGCGGATAGGCGAAGGGCCGCTTGTCGCTCTCCTCCGCGGACTCCTTCCTGAGCAGCGGGAGATTGAGGCGGCAGGCGGCGCGGTAGACGGTCGTCCGGTCAAGGGCTTTGGCGATGACGCGCATCTCGAGGGCTTTGGCGATCACGTCGGGGACGCTCGCCTCGGGGTCCGCCCTCTTCTCGGCGATCAGGAAAGCGAGGAAATCCGGCGGCAGCGACGACCCCTTCGATTCCCGCTTGGCATCGAAAAGTCCGTCGAGCCCGTCCTTCTCGTGGGCAGCTAGCCATCGGTAAATCGACGAGCGCCGCGCCGGCCGCATGTCACCGGACGGGTCCAGGTAGGACTGCCGCGACGCCCTGGCGACCGCTTGGGCGAGGCTCAGGCCGCCAAGGACAAGGCTCCGCACCTGGGAAACTACCGCCCATCGGTAAAGAGCGCGGTCCCAGCCTGGATCGTTGTGTGGTCGCATTGGTTCCTCCCCTCTGGTGGCCCGCGCGTAAGCTCGCACAAACGCCGGCCGCCAGGGAGAGGACCAATTCGGGGGTCAGGATCTGGTAACATTGTGAAGCGAGGCACCGCCTCGCATCTCAATGATGGGACACCCCCAGAAGCCGCAATCGTGCCCGCGCCGGAGTAGCCGTTGCAGGAGCCCGGTGGGGTCGAGACTTCCGAGGATGCCCATGACTACTAGGGCCCGGCCTCCCTTCGAGGTCGGGCCCGCCCTGATCTCGTTCGCTTTGTCTTTGAGCGTTACGGTGTCGATGCCAAGCGCCAGAGCCGCCGAGAGCCGAGCGCCATCATCTAGCGTGGGCTCGACCGCGAAGATCCTGCACCATCTTGACGTCCAGCGACGCTGCGTTCTGAGCGTTGTCTCAGCGCGTGCCTGCTCCGGCCAGCGCCGGCCGGCCGCGCCATCATTGACGGCTCGGACCAAGGAGTTGCGCTCGCCGAAGAGGCTCACCCGGCCATAACGCCACCAGCCGATCGGGTAGATCCGGAAGCCGCCGTGCGTGTAGCAATCGCACGCAAGGATCTTGTAGCCCGGCCCGTGCTTCCGCGAGCACCACTCCTTGACGACGATGCCGCAGGGCAGTCCGTCGCTCGCCCACTTTGGACATCGGGTCGGTGTGGTCGGCGCCAACCGCCTCTTGACGTCAGGCAGGTACTCCGCCGTCAGGAACGATCGCTTGGCTGCTGTACCGGAACGTGCCAATCCCACGCACTAGAATCGGCGACATCGGCACAAGGCTATAGCGAAATAAAGACAGCAGGATCTATCTCAAGTTGGATGCAACGATACGGGGGGAAACTTGTCCAAGGGGGACCGCATCATAACACTATGCCCTGACGGTCCCGGTCGACGGCATCACCGTTGCTTATGACGGCAGCGGCGCCCTGACCG
>JBBPYT010000007.1:0-14248 GCA_038199665.1 Hyphomicrobiales bacterium | reverse complement strand
TGCGAAGAGCTGACGCTGGCCTGCCCCGTTCAGGTCAGGCGCTACGACACGTTCGTTCCCGCCTTGCGGGCGGGAACCGCCGATGCTGCCGTGGCCTCTATGGCGATCACCGACCAGGCGCTGCAAAACGTCGATTTCACGTCGGCTTATTATCGCACGCCGGCCCGGTTCGTGGCCCGCCTCGACAGCAAGTTGGGCGCGATCCTGCCCGAAACCATCGGCGGCAAGCGGGTCGGGGTGGAAAGCGGCACCGCGCACGAAGCTTACCTGAAGGCCTTCTTTCCTGCGGCCGCCGTGCGAAGTTACGGCAGCGCCGGAGAGGTTCGCGCGGCGTTGACCTCAGGCGCTGTCGATCTCGTGTTCGGCGACGGGATATCGCTCGCGCGCTGGCTCACCGGAGCGGAAGCTTCGGCCTGCTGCGGCCTTGTCGGCGGCCCCTTCACCGAGAGCCGCTTCTTCGGCGAGGGTGCCGGCATCGCCGTGCGGAAGGGAAACGTCGCTTTGCGCAAGGCGCTCGACTATGCGCTCGCACGACTTGCCGCCAACGGCGTCTACTCGGACCTGTATCTCAAATATTTTCCGATCAGCGTTTACTGAGGCAGTGCCCAGGCGTGCCCTCGCCGCGAGGAGAGCCGAAACCTGAAATCATAAATATTTGGACAGGGTTGCCGCAGCCTCGGCGGGTTTTTCCAGATCGGGGTTGAACGACTCGACGAAGTTGCCGCCCTTGTCAATCAAGTAGACCAGGGCGGTGTGATCCATCGAATAGTCACCGCCCTCCGCCGGCACCTTCTTGGCATAGACGCGGTATTCCTGCTCTACCTTGTCGATGGCGGCCCGGCTGCCGGTGAGGCCGACGATGCGCGGATCGAAGCTCGACAGATAGTCCTTGAGAACGGCAGGCGTGTCGCGCTCGGGGTCGAGCGTGATGAACAGCGCCGCAGCCCTCTTGTCCGGCCCGAGCGCGTTCAGCACCTGCGACAGATCCGAGAGCGTCGTCGGGCAGATGTCGGGGCAATGCGTGTAGCCGAAGAACACCAGCGTCGGTTCTCCTTTGAAGTCGGCATCGGTCACCGTTTTGCCGTTGGGGTCGGTCAAGGCGAAAGGCCCGCCGATGCCCGAGGACGCCGGGGCATTGCCTTCAAAGCGTGCGACAAGGCCGGCCGCGAGAAGCAGGACACCCAACGCGATGCTGGCGAACGGCAGAAGGATGTGGGGTCGGGGCAGCTTCATGAGCTCGGGTCCTGGCCTGTTTCCGCGGCCGGGTGGGATCTTTCATTCTTGCCCGACAGTGCAGTCAATCAGTCCAACCGAGAGCGAGGTCCATCACGCGGGAGCGCGGGACAACAACGCACGTCGCGCGTTCGCACGACGGCGGCAAACTAAAGTCCGCCGACGATTTGCGAGATGACCCGCGCCGTGTAATCCACCATGGGCACGACACGGGCGTAGTTGAGCCGCGTCGGCCCGATGATGCCGAGCACGCCGACTATGCGCTGCGACCCGTCGCGGAAGGGCGCCGCCACCATCGACGAGCCCGACAGGGAGAACAGCTTGTTTTCCGCGCCGATGAAGATGCGCACGCCTTCGCCCGTTTCGGCGCGATGCAGCAGTTCGATGACGTCGGTCTTGGTCTCGAGGTCGGCGAAGAGCAGACGGATCCGCTCGATGTCGTCCTGCGCAGTCAGGTCTTCGAGAAGGTTCGCCTGGCCGCGGACGATCAGCTGCCGGCCTTCCCCTTGAACACCGGCCCAGCTCGCGAGCCCCGCATCGACGAGACGCTCCGTCAATTGGTCGAGTTCGGTTTCGGCGGCGCGACGTTCGGCCTCG
Organism: Hyphomicrobiales bacterium; assembly: GCA_038199665.1. Lineage (GTDB taxonomy): Bacteria > Pseudomonadota > Alphaproteobacteria > Rhizobiales > Beijerinckiaceae > Lichenihabitans. Next base: position 12,418 of record JBBPYT010000007.1, on the reverse strand, counting down.
ATATCCCCCCTTGCCTCCGCCAGCGTGCGTCCGCGGATGCGCGCGTTGAGGTAGTTTCCGGCCTCGACCAGGGCGGAGGCCGGCAGCCCGGCCGGCGTCAACACGACGCGATTTTCCACCGAGCCGTCCTCGGCCACCAGTATGGCCAGCGCCCGTTGGGGCTCGAGCCGCAGAAATTCGATGTGCTTGAGCCGGGCATTGTCCTTGGTGGTCACCACGACGCCGGCCCCGCGGGTCAGCCCCGACAGCAGGCTGGTGGCTTCGCCGAGCGCCCCCTCGAATGTCCTCGTCTTCGAGGCAGCCTTCACCTCGGCCTCGATGCGCCCCCGCTCGCTGTCGGAAAGGTCGCCGACCTCGAGCAGCGCGTCGACGAAGAAGCGCAGCCCCAGCTGGGTCGGCAGCCGGCCGGCGCTGGTGTGCGGCGCGAAGATCAGCCCGAGTTCCTCGAGGTCCTGCATGACGCTGCGCACGGAGGCGGGCGACAAGGTCATGGGCAGGACACGGGACAGGTGGCGTGAACCGACCGGCTCGCCCGTTGCCAAATAGGTGTCGACGATGCGCCTGAAGATTTCGCGGGAGCGGTCGTTCAGCGCCACCAGTGCCCCTGGTGCCGCGGGCGCGAGCCGCTGATCGAGGGTCGGTGCCATAGGTTGAGAATGGCGTGGCCGACGAGTTCATGCAAGCGGCGGGGACATTGTATGTCGAAAGGTGATGCCCGACCGCGGTGAATCCGGAGCGGGAGCACGCCGCAGGCATCAATCGGGACGGCCGAAAGGAACGATCTTGTTGCCGACGTCATGGCCGATGTCGGCCCGCCCCAGCCAGGGAATGCCGGACCTTCGGCACCAATACCGGGCGACCTCCTCTTCGGTCATGCCGAAATCGGGATCGTTCGGCGGGATGTGGCTGCAACGGCCCAGCTTGATGCCCGTCACCCGCCGCACGCCGGGGTTGCTGGTGATGTGGAAGAGCGACCTGTCGATCCGGTACATGGATTCCGACACCTCCTCGAGCATGAGCACATGCCCGTCGAGATCGGGCTGCAGGGGCGTGCCGAGCAACTGGCTGAGAATCGTCACGTTGAACGCCGCGGTTTTCGCCACCGTGCCGACCGTCGGCTCCAAAGCGCCCGGTGCGCGATCGACCAACCAGGCGAGTGCCCGGCCAGCCGCTTGATCGCCGTCATCGCGCAGAATGTCCTGCGCCACGGGACCATGAGAGACATGTTCGAACCCTTGCCGGTACAAGGCGGCGAGCAGCGTTCCGGCGTCGCTGTAGCCGAGATAGGCCTTTCCCCGGGCCGGCTCCGCCAGGCCTTCCAGGATCGCCTCCGCGACTCGACACGAGCCATAGCCCCCGCGCGCGAACCAGACCGCGTCGAAGCTCCCGTCGTTCGCGAAGTCGAGAAAGGCCCGGGCCCGTGTCGCGTCGTCCCCGGCGAAATGCCCGTGCGAGGCGAAACACTGCGGATGGAACACGATCTCGGGCGTGCGGCCCGGAAACAGTGCCTCGGCAAGCCGCTGCACGCGCGCCGGGACATCCAGCGACACGCGCGACGCCGGCGAGACCACGCCGATGCGGCGCTTTTCCGCCCTCATGCTGACTCCTGCATTCATTGCGCCCAGAATGGTATCCGTCTAAACCGCCTCGCGACGCGGCGGTCAGATGAATGGAACTGCTCAGCTTTCCCATCTGGAGGAGATCGGCAACAGCCGATCCGGCTCCTGTCGGCGCCGCCGATAGGTTTGATCGATGATTGAAGGCGGAGATTACTTCTTCTGCGGCGTCGGCGGTAGCGGCATGACCCCTCTCGCCTTGATCGTCCGGGCTCATGGCGGCCGGGTGGAGGGGTCGGACCGGTCTCTGGATCAAGGGCGAAACGCCGCGAAATTCGACTTCTTGCGTTCGCGGGGCGTGCTGCTCCATCCGCAGGACGGCAGCGGCGTGAGCCGGGCCGATCAGGTGCTCGTGGTTTCGGCGGCCGTCGAGGAAACGGTCCCCGACGTGCAGGCCGCGCGCCGCGTTGGCGCCTCGGTCACAACCCGCGCGCGTCTGCTGGCCGATCTGTTCAACGCCGCGGCCGTCCGCGTCGGTGTCGCCGGGACGAGCGGCAAGTCCACCACCACCGGCATGATCGGCTGGATCCTGCACCGTGCCTGCAAGAGCCCGACGATCATGAATGGGGCGGATATGAAAAACTTCATCTCGGCCGATTCCCCTTTTGCCAGCGTCAGTGTGGGCGAAGGTCCGACCTTCGTCAGCGAGGTGGACGAGAGCGACGGCTCCATCGCGTTCTTCGTGCCCCGGATCGCGGTGGTGAACAACGTCTCCCTTGATCATAAGTCGCTCGACGAACTTCGGAGCCTGTTCGGCGACTTCGTCGCCAAAGCCGAGACGGCGGTTCTGAACCTCGACAACGCGGAAACCGCGGCGCTCGCCGCCGCAGCGAAGCCGGGGCAGGCGGTGACCTACAGCCTCAGCGACTCGCGCGCCAACCTCCTTGCCGGCGGCGTGGTCCTGTCGCCCGATGGCGTCGCGTTCCAAGCCTCGGCGCGGGACACCGGTGAGACGGTCGACGTGAAGTTGGGGGCCCCGGGCCTACATAATGTTGCCAACGCTCTCGCGGCTTTGTGCGCCGCGGGCGCTTGCGGCGTGGGGCTCGCGGATGCGGCCGCCTTTCTGCGGGAGTTCAGCGGCATCCGCCGCCGCTTCGAGGTCGTCGGAAGCGCAGGCGGAATCATGGTGATCGACGATTTCGCCCACAACCCGGACAAGATCTCGGCCACGCTCGACACACTGCACGCCTTCCCGGGCCGCCTGCTGTTGATGTTCCAGCCCCACGGCTACGGCCCGATGCGCCTGATGAAGGATGCCCTTGTGGACTGTTTTGCGGGCAGGCTGCACGGGGAAGACGTCCTGTTCATGCCGGAGCCCGTGTATTATGGTGGTACGGTCGACCGAAGCGTGGGCAGCCGCGAGATCGCCAGCGAGATCGAGCGGCGTGGAGGGAAGGCCTTCGCGCTTGCCGATCGCGCCGCGTGCGGCGACCGCCTGGTCGAGATCGCCCGTCCCGAAGACCGCATCGTCATCATGGGAGCCCGCGACGATACGCTTTCCGTCTTCGCTGAGGGGCTGCTGGGGCGGCTCGGATCGTGACCCCATGCGGACCCGCGTAAAAATCTGCTGCATCGCCTCGATGGCGGAAGCGCGGCTCGCCGTGGCGCATGGCGCCGATGCGCTCGGGCTGGTGGCCGCCATGCCGTCCGGCCCGGGCCCGATCGCCGACGACCTCATCGCGGCCGTAGCCTCCGAGGTGCCGCCGCCGGTCGCGACGTTTCTGCTGACGGCCGAAACTCGGGCCGAGGCCATCGCGGCCCATGCGCGTCGGGCCGGCATCACGGCGGTGCAGATCGTTTCCCGTATCTCACCCGCAGAATCCGCGAAGCTGGCCGAACTGCTGCTGCCGCTGACGCGGCGCGTGCAGGTCATCCATGTCGAGGACGTCGGCTGCCTTGACCTCATTCCTGTCTACGCGCCCCATGTGCACGCCTTTCTGCTCGACTCGGGGCGGCCGGGCGCCGCCGCGCCCGAACTCGGCGGCACCGGACGGGTGCATGATTGGTCGATCAGCCGCCGCTTCGTCGACGCCTCGCCGCGCCCGGTGTTCCTGGCGGGCGGCCTCACGCCGGACAATGTGGCGCAAGCCATCGCGACCGTTCGGCCCTTCGGGGTCGACCTTTGTTCGGGCGTGCGGAGCGGCGAGCGGCTGGATGCGGAAAAGCTCGACCGGTTCATGCAGGCCGTCGCAATCGCGGATGCGGTGTCCTCCGCTAGAAATTAGATTGGGCAGCGAGACTGTGCGACGCCAAGTTGCGGCGGCATGGACGATCATCGGTTCTGCAAGCAAGAGGAGACCCAGGGTGCCCACGGCTTTTCACGACCATATCGAGGGCGTGCTCGACGAGATCAGGGCGGACGGGCTCTACAAGCGCGAGCGCCTGATCGCCGGCCCGCAAAGCGGCCGGATCGAGGTTGTGGCGCCGAACCGCACCCGAGAGGTCGTCAACCTCTGCTCCAACAACTACCTCGGCCTGGCCGATGATCCGGAGGTCATCGCGGCCGCCAAGCAGGCGCTCGACCAGTTCGGCTTCGGCATGGCTTCGGTGCGCTTCATCTGCGGTGCCCAGACGCTGCATCGCGACCTCGAGACCGCCATCGCGGCCCATCTCGGCAAGGACGACGCGATCCTGTTCGCGGCCTGCTTCGACGCCAACGGTGGCGTTTTCGAACCGCTGCTCGGCGCCGAAGACGCCATCATCTCGGATGCCTTGAACCATGCCTCCATCATCGACGGCGTTCGGCTCAGCAAGGCCAAGCGTTACCGTTACGCCAACGGCGACATGGACGACCTCGAGCGCCAGCTGACGGAGGCGAACGCCGCCGGCGCGCGCTTCAAGCTGATCGCCACCGACGGCGTGTTCTCGATGGACGGCCACGTCGCCAACCTGCCGGGCATCTGCGACCTCGCCGAGCGCTACGACGCCCTGGTGTTGGTCGACGATTGCCACGCCACGGGCCACCTCGGCGACATGGGGCGCGGCACGCCGGCGCTGACCGGCGTGCACGAGCGCGTCCACATCGTCACGGGCACGTTCGGCAAGACACTCGGCGGCGCCATGGGCGGCTTCGTCGCGGCGAGCCAGCCGGTGATCGAACTCCTGCGCCAGCGCGCCCGCCCCTACCTGTTCTCGAACAGCCTGGCGCCGCCGGTCGCGGCCGGCTCGCTGAAGGCCCTCGAGATCGCCCGGGCGGCGGACGACCGCCGCGCCAGGCTGGCGAGCCACACGCGGCGGTTCCGGGCCGGTCTCGAGAAGGCCGGATTCGAGACGCTGTAGGGCGAAACCCCGATCATCCCGGTGATGCTGCACGAGGCACGCCTGGCCCAGGAGATGGCGGCCGCGCTCGACCAGCGCAACGTCTACGTGGCTGGCTTCTTCTACCCCGTCGTTCCCAAGGGGCGGGCCCGCATCCGCACCCAGTTGTCGGCGGCGCTGACGGAAGCGGACGTCGACTTCGCCCTTGCGGCCTTCGAGGATGCGGGACGGACGCTGGGCATCGTTTAGTCCGGTCCGCGAACCAACTGAGTTCGGCTGAAGAAGCGAAGAATATCGTCTTCCCGAGCCTGTCGAGACGAGGATATTCGAGCCCTTCTCCGCCCTCAATCTGAGCCTGTCGAAGGACGGGTCGGCGGCATCGAGGAACATTTCCGCATGAAAGCTCTCGTCAAGAACAAGCCCGAGCCCGGCCTATGGCTGTGCGACGAGCCGGTGCCGGCGCCCGGACCCGAGGACGTGCTGGTCAAGGTGCACAAGACCGGCATCTGCGGCACCGACATCCACATCTATTCCTGGGACGAGTGGGCGCAGAAGACCATACCCGTGCCCATGGTGGTGGGGCACGAATACGCGGGCGAGATCGTCGAGCTCGGCGCCTCGGTGCGCGGCCTCAAGGTCGGCCAGCGCGTCTCCGGAGAGGGCCATGTCATCGGCATGAAGAGCCGGGCGGCGCGCGGCGGCCGCTTCCACCTCGACCCGGAAACGCGCGGCATCGGGGTCAACATCCCCGGTGCCTTCGCCGAATACGTCAAGGTGCCGGCCTTCAACATCGTGCCGCTGCCCGACGACATCGACGACGAACTCGGCGCCATCCTCGATCCGCTCGGCAATGCGGTGCATACGGCGCTGAGCTTCGATCTTGTGGGCGAGGACGTGCTGATCACGGGCGCCGGGCCGATCGGCATCATGAGCGCCGCGGTGGCGCGCCACATCGGGGCTCGCCACGTCGTCATTACCGACGTCAATCCGGCCCGGCTGGCCCTGGCCGCAGCGGTGGCCGACGTGACGCCGGTCGACGTCTCCAAGGAGGAGCTGCCGGCCGTCATGGCGCGGCTCGGCCTTAGGGAAGGGTTCGACGTGGGGCTCGAGATGAGCGGCGTGTCGTCGGCCTTTCAGCAGATGGTCGACAACCTCGTCATGGGCGGCAAGATCGCCATGCTGGGCATCCCTTCCAAGCCCTTCGCCATCGACTGGAACAAGGTGGTGTTCCGCATGCTGACCATCAAAGGCATCTACGGCCGGGAAATGTTCGAGACCTGGTACAAGATGCTGGCCATGCTGCAATCCGGGCTCGACGTCCGCAAGGTGATCACCCACCGGTTCGCCGCCGCTGATTTTTCGCGCGGCTTCGAGGCCATGAAGAAGGGCGAGACCGGCAAGGTGGTGCTCGATTGGCGGGGTAGCAGGTAGGTGGGGAGGGCGAAGCCGCCCGGATCGATCGTACCTGCTTGTCACCCATCTCCTCATCGAAGCCGTTGCCGCGAAGATCGGGGTCCATCGGCATGTGGTCGGCGATGCGGAGCGCGGCAAGCCGTCGACGAGCATCGCCATCTATGCCGGCCTTCTCTGGGCCTTGGGCCTTTCCGACAGGTCGCCCGCCTCGCCGATCAGGCCGGCTGAGGTGCGGGCCGCTGGTCGACGTCGCGCGCCGGTGCGGCATGTCCCAAGACCGACTGCTAACTGGTCGGTGGCGCTTTCGCTTATCCCGGGTTCCGCGGTTGAGCCCGGTTCACGAGAGGGCAACCAGGCACCCTCTTTGACGCCGCGCCCCGCCGACCGGTATAATCCGTCACGCGATCTGGGGCGGAGAGGGACGGACGAATGGTGGCCAAAGCGGTTCTTTTGGCGAGCGCGCTCTGCCTCATGACGGCCTCGGCTCAGGCCGCCGATGCGCCGTTGCCGGTTCCGGCCAAGGCCCTTGCGGTTCCGGCCGCTCCCATCCCAACCCTGCCGATCTTCGCCCAAAACCCGTCGCCAGAGGCCTCGCCCTGGAGCGGCCTTTATGTCGGCACGGAAATTTTCGGCGTCGGCGGCAAGGGCCTGAAGGGCGGTTTCGGCGGCGGCGCCTATGCGGGCTACAGCCGCGAATTCGCCAACAATTGGGTCGTCGGAGTTAAGGGCAGCACCGGCTACACGCCGAGCCTCCTCAAACTTTCGCCCGCGAGCGGCTACGACTTCGCGAGCGCTAATCTCAAGGCCGGTTACGACATGGGCCGCTTCATGCCCTTCGTGACGGCCGGCGTGGGGTTCGCCAAGCCGAACCTGCGCTCGTTCGGCTTCACGGGCGCGGCCGGCGCCGCCAACGATCTCTTCAACGACACGGGGAACCTGCAGACGGTGGGCACGATCGGCGCAGGGGTCGACTACAAGATCACCAACGATGTCAGCGTCGAACTTGCCGTGTCGGCCTACCGGGGGCCGGCCGCCGCGGCCTGGCCGTAATGCCGCACTAACCCGCGGCGGCCGACGGCTTCAGCACCACGGGGAGGCCCGCCGCCACCAGCACGACGCGGTCGCAGGCCTCCGCCATCCGTTGGTTGAGCCGGCCCTGCGCGTCGCGGAACGCGCGGGCGAGGGCGTTTTCCGGGACGATGCCCCAGCCGACTTCGTTCGATACGAAGACCGCCGGACCCGCGAGGCCCGGCAAGGTGCCGACGAGCCCTTCGCATTCCGCCTCGGCGTCCCGCCCGTCCAGCATGACGTTGGTCAGCCACAGGGTCAGACAATCGACGAGCAGGACTCGCTCGCCGGCAGCGGCTTCGCGACACAACGTTCCGGCGAGGTCCAGCGGCTCTTCGATGGTGCGCCAGCCCGCACCCTGGCGATCCTCCTTGTGCCGGGCGATTTTCGCCCGCATCTCGTCGTCCCAGGCGCTCGCCGTGGCGACATAGACCTTCGCCAGGCCTGTTGCCGCAGCCAAACGTTCCGCGAAGCGGCTCTTGCCGGAGCGTGCCCCCCCGATCACCAGGGCATGCCTGAAGCGAGCTCGATCAAACGCCATCCGGCTCCGTTACCGTGCGCCACGCCTGCGGAGCAGGCGTTCCTTCGATCCCGGATAGCACGAACCGCAAGCGCCGCCATCTTGATCCGCCCCGGCAAGCGGCCGCCAGGGTGGATTCGAAAGGTTCGTGTGTGCGTTCGATGCCATTCGAGGAATTTTCCGCTGCGCCGTAACGCTTGGGCCGGGTCCGCCGAAACATGTTTGGCGTCGCTTGACGTTCAGCGCCGGAACACGGCTCATCAAGGAGTTCAGCATGACGATCCAACACCGCGTTGCCCTGGCGCTTTCGGCCTCGATTTTCGCTTGCGGCTTGACGCTCGCTCCCGCTGCGTATGCGGCGGACGATGCCGCCATGTCTAAGAGTGCCATGCACAAGCATATGAAAAAGCACAAAGGCGGCATGAAGAAGGGCGATGCCATGAAGGGTGACGCCATGAAGGGCGACGCGATGGAAAAAACCGACGAGGCGCCGAAGTAATTCGACCACGCGAATACCCATGCGCCGGGCGCCTGAACCCGGCGTTTCCGTTTCGTCTGCCCGAACCTCACATGAAGCCGGCGCCGGGATACCCCTTGTGTTTCGACCCGGCCGTTTCGACGATGGATGATCGTCAGAGGTGCATTGTCAGATCCGTCAGTCACCCTGGCGAGGCATCCACCGGCCGAGCCTCGATGGCCCTGCCGAATCCACTCGGGACGATGGCGCCCGCAACGGTGAGCAGAGCGCCCAGCGCGGCCTGAAGCCCGTGCCGGTTTGCAGCGGGCGCAAGTGCCGGTGCGCCGTGACCTCGCGCGAGATCGTGCCGAGCACGAGCAGGGGTGCTGCCCCGCCGCTCCCGAAAACCAGCATGACGAGCCCGACCTGAATCAGGTTGTGGTCTTGCGCGGCCAGCGCGGCAGCGGCACCCAGTGTCGGTCCTACGCAGGACTCCACGACGCCGACGAGCAGCCCGACCGTGACCTGTCCGCGCAGGCCCGCCCTCGAAAGGGACCCGAACGGCCTATGGTCCACTGCCCCGCCGGTACCGCCGCGGCCAGCCTCGTCTGCAGGGGCGGCAGCACCAGCGCCAGGCCGGAAGCACCAGCAGACGCGAGGCGCCGCTCGGACCGGCCACAGCACGGTTCCGATCGACCGGCGGTCGAGCCGACCTGCGTCCCTTGTTTGGCAAGCGGCGACACAAAATGTAGTCTTTGCAGAGTAGGGCAGCCGCCAACCAAGGTGAACTCATGCGCATCCAGCTTTTCGCCGCGGCGCTTATCGGACTCATCGCCGCTCCGGCTATGGCCGGAGACGTTGCGGCCCCCGACCCGGCCTTGCGAGCCGCCATCGCCGGGCCGCATCGCACGGAAAAGTTCGTGGCTCGGGACGGCGCCCGGCATCCGCTGGAGGAACTGACGTTCTTCGGCATCACGCCACACTCGAGCGTGGTCGAGATCTGGCCGGGCGGCGGCTACTGGACCGAGATCCTGGCGTCCTACCTGCGTGACGGCGGCACCTATTATGCCGCCGTCCAGGCGGCCGGTTCCGAAGCGGAAAAGTACGGCACGCTGATGGCGCAGAAGATCGCCTCGGACCAAGCCACCTATGGCAAGGTCATCGTCACCAAGCTCGGAGCGGGGCAGACCGACATCGCGCCGCCCGCATCGGCCGATCTGGTCCTGACGTTCCGCAATCTGCACAATTGGCTCGAGCAGGGCGATGCCGACGAGGTCTTGGCCGCTTTCTACAAGGCCCTGAAGCCGGGCGGCACCCTGGGTATCGAGGATCATCGCGGCAACCGCTCGGCCCCGCAGGACCCAAAGGCCGTCGATGGCTACATCCGGCAGGATTACGCCATCGCGCTGGCCGAGAAGGCCGGCTTTCGGTTCGTCGCCTCCTCCGAGATCGACGCCAATCCGAAGGACACGGCGGAATGGCCCAAAGGGGTCTGGACCCTGCCGCCGACCTTGGCGCTCGGTGACCAGGACCGGGCCAAATACGCGGCGATCGGGGAAGCCGACAATTTCGTGCTGAAGTTCCAGAAGCCCGCGCCATGAACGGTTCTCGCTTGGCCTGATCGGCGCATCGAAAAGAGCATGAAACCGATCAGATCTCGATTTCCATGCCGATCTCGGTCGCCTGATTGGCCGGGACGCCGAACCACACGGCGGAACGCTCCGAATTCCGCTGCATGAAGGCGAAGATCACCTCGCGCCAATGCGCCATGCCGGCGGATTTGTGCGACGGCACCACCGTTTCCCGGCCGATGATATAGGAGATGCTTTCGGGCTCGATCTCATCGAGCAACCCCAAGGCGACCGCAAGCCAGATGCCTTTCGGCACGGACGGGGTCTCCATGAAGCCGAAGCGCAGCACGATGCGGGTCGCCCCGTCGGCGAGCGGCATGACTTCGGCGCGTTTCTTGGGCGACACGCGCGGCGCTCCGCTGGTCAGCACCGTGATCAGCAGGACGCGCTCGGGGAGCGCATGATTGCTGCGCATGAAATGCGACATGGGCAGGGGCATGCCGGTCGTCGCCGCGGTCAAGAAGGCGCCGGTGCCCGGAAGACGGATCAATTTCTTGTCGGCAAGTTGGAGGAGTGTTTCCTCCGGTTCCCGCAATCGGCTCCGCTTGTCTTCCAGCAGCAGCTGCCCGCGACGCCAGGTCAGCATGAGGAACGCCACCGCAAGGGCCAGCAGAAGCGGAAACCAGCCGCCCTCCAACAGCTTCACCGAGTTGGCGGCGAAGAACACCAGGTCGACGACGAAGAAGGCGCCGTTGAGCGCCAGCACCGCGACCGGATTGTAGCCCCACTGGAGGGCCACCAGCGCCGCCAGCACGGTTGTGATAGCCATCAGGGCCGAGACCGCGATGCCGTAGGCGCCCGCAAGGGCGTCGGACGAGCCGAACCCCAAAACCGCGCCGAGGGTGGCGAGCGCCAGCAGCCAATTCACCAGGGGGATGTAGATCTGGCCGATTTCGCTGCTGGCCGTGTGCTGCACATGCATGCGGGGCAGGAAGCCGAGCTGAATGGATTGCTGCGTCAGCGAGAAGGCACCCGAGATGATGGCCTGGCTGGCGATCACGGTGGCTGCGGTCGCAAACAGCACGAGGGGATAGTGGAGCCAAGCCGGCGCGAGCTGATAGAAAGGGTTTTCGAGCGCATGTGCGTCCGTCAGCAATAGTCCGCCCTGGCCGAAATAGTTGAGCGCGAGGCAGGGAAGCACGACCGAAAACCAGGCGAGGCGGATCGAGCGGCGGCCGAAATGGCCCATGTCGGCGTACATGGCTTCGCCTCCGGTCACCGCCAGGAAGGCCGCTCCGAGAACCGCGAAGCTCACCGCTGCGCCGGCGTGGACCATGAAGCCGATCGCGTGCAGCGGATTGAGGGCGGCCAGAATGGCCGGTGCCCGAAGGATGCCGCCAATGCCCAGAACTCCGATCGACACGAACCAGAGCAGCATGACCGGGCCGAACACGCCGCCGATGAAGCCTGTGCCGCGGCGCTGCACCAGGAACAACGCGGCCAGCACCGCCACGGTAAGGGGCAGAACCACCGGCCCGAGAGCCGGCGCATCGACCTTCAGTCCCTCGACCGCGGAAAGCACCGAGATGGCGGGCGTGATGGCGCCGTCGCCATAGAGCAGCGCGGCGCCGACGAGACCCAAAATAAGCAGCGCTCCTCGCCACGTGCCGGCGACGGCATCCCGGGCGCGGAGCAAGGCCAGCATGGCGACGATGCCGCCCTCGCCCCGGTTGTCGGCGCGCAGGATCAAAATGGCATATTTCAGCGAAACGACGACGATGAGCGCCCAAAAGATGACCGACACGGCACCGGTCGCCGCCTCCGCCGTCGTTGCCCCGCCTGCAGAGGCCGCTTTGGCGGCCTCCTTCAGGGCGTACAGCGGACTCGTGCCGATATCGCCGTAAACAATGCCGAGCGCGCCAAGCGGCGCAACCCAGGGGAGGCGTTTCGGCGCATCGCTTGGGCTGGCCTCGATCGCGTCCCCCTGCATCAGAACCGCACCTTCTCAAGGTCTCGCACGGAGCCCGATCGAGACGCCCACACCCGAAAATCGCGACTGAGACGGTTCGGACTATAGGGGAACATCGGGGCTGCGCGCCAGCATGCGAATGAGCACGAAGAGGACGATGGATTGTATCGGGACAAGTTCATGCGGCTTGTCCATTGCATCACTCGCAGGGGCCGGCGGGCGAGACTGATCGGTGCCAAATCGCGACGAACCACTTGTTCATGCGAAGCGGGCCGTCTTCGAAGATTGCTTCCGAGTTTAGTTAGCCGTGAACTGGCTGGTTCGCGTTCTGGCGTCGGATGGGACAAGTTCGATACCGTCGCCGAACGGCCGGGTACGGTATGATGCTGAAGCGTCTGCGATCACCTATATTTTCAAGACAACTCCTGCAGAGGATAATTTCGATGGAAGGGCCTAAATTTGCGGATCGACCGCCGAAACTATCATCAGGCAACACTGGAGACAGAAAGTTGGCGAGTAAGGGCGGCGGCTCAAGGCGAAAAATGC
>JBBPYT010000006.1:0-21850 GCA_038199665.1 Hyphomicrobiales bacterium | reverse complement strand
ACCCACATGGCCGCATCGGCCCCGATCCGGAAAACTTCGAGTAGGTCTCCGGCGGCCTTGTCGGCTTCGATCGTCTGCCGACGATGCTTTCCGCCCAACGGCCCTCGGTGACTTCATGACCGCCGAAATGCCCGTAGAAGGAACAAACGGGGGCGCAGCCGCCCCGACCCGCGGGCTTCTCATCGTCAATCAGCAGAGCCGCAGTGGAAAGCACTTGGCCGAACGAGCCATGCGGGCGCTCGAGAAGGCGGGCGTCGATTACGAGCACGAGGTTCCAACCCATCGCCACGACATTTCGAGACTGATCCGAGCCGGCAAGGGGCGGGTCGACCGCGTTTTGGTCGGCGGCGGCGACGGCACCATGAATGCAGCCGCGCCCGGCTTGATCGACACCGGGGTGCCGCTCGGCATTCTGCCGCTCGGGACGGCGAACGACCTGGCCCGAACGCTGAATATACCGTTCGACCTCGACGGCGCCGCGAACGTCATCGCGGCGGGGCGCACGCGTTCGATCGACCTCGGCGAAGTCAACGGCCATCCCTATTTCAATGTGGCCAGCCTGGGAATCGGCGTCGACCTGACCCGAGCGCTGACGCGCGACGCCAAACAGCGCTGGGGACCGCTCGGCTATGCGATCGCGGGCCTCAGAGTGCTGAACCGGCTTCGCGCTTTCGTGGCCGAGATCGAAACCGACGGGCAAACCCAACGCTCACGCACCGTTCATCTGGCGGTCGGCAACGGGCGACACTACGGTGGCGGCATGACGGTGAGCGAGGAGGCCCTTCTGGACGACGGCCGCCTCGATGTGTACAGCCTCGAAGTCGACAGCGTCTGGCAGCTGCTTCGCCTGCTGCCTGCGCTGCGCTCCGGCCGAACCAGGCAATGGACCGAGATTCGCACGCTGGCCGGCCAGCGGATCGACGTGCGCACGCGCCGGCCGCGCTCGGTCAATGCCGACGGGGAGATCGTGACCCGCACCCCGGCGGCCTTCAGGGTCCTTCCCGGCGCGGTGCGGGTTTTCGCACCCTGAAGAGCTCCCCGCCGCCTTCATGGAAAGCGGAAGCCCCGGCGGGCCTGCGCCAGGGCGCTCGAAAGGTCGTCGGCAAAGGCTGCCTTTTCCTCGGGACCGAGGAAGCCCGCGACCTCGATGCGATTGCCGCGCGACACGAGATCCAGCCGTTGCATGCCGAATTCCTGGTGGGTCTTGGGCTCGAGCCTGACCCAAGAGGGATTGAATCGCCATTCGGCGCGGCGACCGCGCGGGCTCACCTTGGCCAGGAGCAGTTCGAGCACGGTGACCCGGACGTCTTCGTAGGCCCGGGCGGCGCGGAAACTCGCCTTGAAGGCCAGGTAGATCGCCAGGACATCGAGCCCCATGAAACCTGCGACGGGCCAAGCCCCCATGATGACGAGGGGCAGAGTCGCCACGAGACTCACGGCGCCAACCAGGGAAAGCAGGAGCCGGAATTGCCCAGGCGTGAGCGACCGGTGAGGGCGAATCCGCGTCGCGAACAGCACGGCATCGGCGAAATCGACTTGGGCCGGATCGAGGTCGGACACGCGGGTGGCCTCACGTCTTGCGGTGGCGCGGCGGCGGATTATAAGGCGATCATGCCGCCAAGGAAGATGCGTCTGCTTTCCGCTGCCGACAAGCCCGGCAAGCCGGCGGTCGCGGTGGCGCGGCCGGAAGTCGCGGGGGGAAGCGGGGCAGAGTCCGGCCGTATTCACGCGATTTTCGAACGGTTGCGTGCCGCCAACCCCAATCCGCGGACCGAACTCGCCTACCTGAACCCGTTCACGCTGCTTGTTGCCGTAGTGCTCTCGGCACAAGCCACCGACGCGAGCGTCAACAAGGCGACGGCACCGATCTTCGCCATCGCGGACAGCCCCGCCAAACTGCTGGCTTTGGGCGAAGTGCGATTGCGCGATAGTATCAAGACGATCGGGCTCTACAACAGCAAGACGAAAAACGTGCTCGCCTTATGCGAGATCCTCGTGCGTCAGCATGGCGGAGCGGTGCCGTCGCAGCGCGAGGTGCTCGAAACCCTGCCCGGCGTCGGCCGGAAGACCGCCAACGTGGTGGTCAATACCCTGTTCGGCGAACCCGTGATCGCCGTCGACACGCACGTGTTCCGCGTGTCGAACCGCCTGCCTGTCGCCACAGGAGCGACGCCGCTCGCTGTCGAACTCGGGCTGGAGCGCGCCGTGCCGGCCGAATTCAAACTCAACGCCCACCACTGGCTCATTCTGCACGGACGCTATACCTGCACGGCCCGCAAGCCGAACTGCCGGTCCTGCGTCGTCGCAGACCTGTGTCGATGGCCCCAGAAGGTAGCGTGACGGCGTTGCGCGCCCCGACCGGTCAAAGCCCTTCATCGAAATAGGATCGAACCCGCGCCCGCCCGGCATTCGGGTCGCGCAAGCCGCCCCGGCCGGGTGTGGCTTCGTCCTGCGGGACCCCATCAGGCTCGATCGCGGCCGGCACGTCGGGCGAGCCCCGATAGGCCTCCCGCAATTCGTCCTTGGGCACGCTTGCCCCGAGATCGGTCGCGGCCGCCGGAGCAGAGGGCCTCGTTTCGCCGATCCAGGCCGCGTCATCCAGTCCGGAGAAAGTCCGTTCGGCGGCGAGATCGCGTCCGGCGCGGGCCGGTTTCCAGCCCTCGAGTTCCCAAGCGGTCTCGCGCTCGTTCATGTCGACGGCCCCTTCACGGTCGAGGATGGCGACGATCCTGTCGTGCGCCGCTGCGTCACTGCGGACCGCCAGCAGAAAACCCCCACGGCGCAGGCCTTCCCCGTAGCTGTGGCGATCCTCTGCGGGCATGAACAGGTCCTTGAGCATCGCCCAGAACCCCTTGTCCTGCGAAGGCTGGGCTGCCATTTCGATGAGCTCCGGGCCGCCTTCGACGATGTTTATGTCCTGCTTGGGGAAGCCGGCCGCGACCAAATCGTCCACGGCTTTCTGAGCCGCGGCGCGCGAATCGAAAAACGCCGTAACGGTTCGTCCAGCGGTGGTTCCGGCGGACAGCGGCCCTTCAGGCCCAGTTGAATCAGCGTAGCTCATGAGCGTCCTCCTCGTCGTCACCGCCAGGCTCGCGGCGTCCCAGCGCCTTTTCTGGATCAATAACGAGCTTTCCGTGCTCTGGGTTGCAGGTCGGTCGTCGGCCGCGCACTTGTTTGTGCGGACGCCGAGTCTCGGGAGAGGTCGTCCAAGATCATAAAATCGAAAGCGGTTGTCGCACGACTCCGCGCGTCCTATAGGAATGCGGCTCTCCGCCGCGTCGCGACCTCTGCCGGCGCGCCCTGATTCGCGACTTTGGTTTCCAAGCAAATACGGGCGAGATGACGGATCTTTATCACCACCCTTTATGCCCGCATTCCCGCTTCATTCGTCTCATCCTCGGGGAACTCGGCATCGAGCCGCGGCTCATCGAGGAGCGCATCTTCGATCGCCGGCGCGAATTCCTGATCATGAACCCCGCAGGCGTCACCCCCGTGCTGGTGGAAGAGTCCTCGCCGCCCGTTCCCGGCGCCGGCCCGGTGTCCGAATACCTCGATGAGACGCGCGGGCTAGCGCTCGGCGATCGCCGGCTGCTGCCGGAAGATCCCAGCGGCCGGGTCGAAGTCCGTCGCCTGCTCGATTGGTTCAACGGCAAATTCTTCGTTGAAGTCTCCGGCAGCCTGATAACCGAGAAAGTCTACAAGCGCTTCATGAGCCCCGAACAAGGGGGTGGCGCTCCCGACATGGATGTGGTGCGGGTGGCGCGGGCCAACATACGCTACCATCTTCGCTACATCGGTTACCTCATCCGCTTGCGAAACTGGCTCGGCGGCGACCAACTCAGTTATGCCGATCTTGCCGCGGCGGCGCATCTGTCGAGCATCGATTTCTTGGGCGACGTACCATGGGCGGAGGACGAAACGGCAAGGAGCTGGTATGCGCGGGTGAAATCGCGCCCGGCCTTCCGCGCCCTGCTGACCGATCGGGTTCCGGGGATCACGCCGAGCCCGACCTACGCCGACCTGGATTTTTAAAGGATAAGCTGCTCGCGCGCTCCGCCGAGCTCGGCTTCGACATCTGCCGCGTCACCACCCCCGACGCCATTCCCGAAGCCCCGGCGCGCCTCCATGCATGGCTGAGGGCGGGCCAGCACGGCGACATGGACTGGATGTCGGCGACGGCGACGCGGCGCGGCGACCCGCGCTCGCTCTGGCCTTGCGTCCGCTCCGTCATCATGCTGGGCATGAACTACGGCCCCGACGCCGATCCCTTGGCGACGCTGGCGGAGCGCAGCGCAGGATCGATTTCGGTTTACGCCCGCCATCGCGACTACCACGATGTGGTCAAAGGCAAGCTCAAGGAACTCGCGAAGGCGCTGGGGGCCGCGGCTGGCGACGCTTCCGAGGTCAAGGTCTTCGTCGATACCGCCCCGGTCATGGAGAAGCCTCTGGCCGCGGCCTCGGGGCTCGGCTGGGTCGGCAAGCACACCAATCTGGTGTCGCATGAGTTTGGGTCGTGGCTGTTTCTGGGTTCGATCTTCACCACGCTCGACCTCGAGCCGGACCCGCCCCGGCCGCCCCGCTGCGGCACATGCCGGGCCTGCCTCGACATCTGTCCGACCGGGGCTTTTCCGGCGCCCTACAGGCTCGATGCGCGGCGCTGCATCTCCTACCTGACCATCGAGCACAAGGGGCATATCGAACGCGCGCTCCGCCCGCTGATGGGCAACCGCATCTACGGCTGCGACGACTGCCTCGCGGTGTGCCCCTGGAACAAGTTCGCGGTCACGGCGTCCGAAGCGAAGTTGCGGGCGCGCGCCGATCGGATCGGCCCGTCGCTCGATCGGCTGGCACGGCTCGACGACGCTGGTTTTCGGGCCACCTTCTCGGGCAGCCCGATCAAGCGGATCGGTGTCGATCGCTTCCTGCGCAACGTTCTCATCGCCATTGGCAACTCGGGCGATCCGGGCTTGCTGCCGCGCGCCCTCGACCGCCTGCGTCATCCCTCCCCGCTCGTTCGGGCCATGGCGGTGTGGGCCGCAGTCCGGCTCGTCGGCGCAACCGAACTGGACATCTTGGCGCCGGGCACGCGCGACGCGGAAACCGACCCAGAGGTTCTGGCCGAATGGGAGCTGTCTTGAACCTCTTCGTCTTCGGCATGGGGTACAGCGCAAGCCACTACCTGCGTCATCACGCCGGACTCTTCGCCAAGGTCGCCGGAACCGCGCGGACGCCGGAGAAGATCGAGGAGCTCGGTCGGGCTGGTCTGCCGGCCTTGCTGTTCGATGGGGACTCGGCCGATTCGCGCATTTTGCCGATGCTGAGCGAG
This sequence comes from Hyphomicrobiales bacterium, assembly GCA_038199665.1. GTDB lineage: Bacteria > Pseudomonadota > Alphaproteobacteria > Rhizobiales > Beijerinckiaceae > Lichenihabitans. The sequence goes on along the minus strand of JBBPYT010000006.1, from coordinate 16,524 downwards.
GCCGATGCCTTGCTGGTCAGCGTGCAACCGACCGCAGGCGCAGATCCGGTCCTGAACCGCTTCGGCGAGCGCATCGCGGCAAGCCCGGCTCAGCGTATCGTGTATCTATCGACGATCGGTGTCTACGGCGACCATGGCGGCGCCTGGGTCGACGAGGCCACCCGGCCCGAACCGGCCAGCAAGCGCGGGAGACTGCGTCTCGAGGTCGAGGATCAGTGGCTCTCCTTCGGGGCCGGGGCGGGAAAACAGGTCGTCGTGCTCCGCCTTGCCGGCATCTACGGGCCGGGCCGCAACGTGCTCGACGATCTTCGAGCCGGCACGGCCAAACGAATCGGCAAGCCGGGACAGGTCTTCAATCGCATCCACGTCGACGATATCGGGCAGGCCATAGCGGCGGCCTTGGCGAGCCGGGTCTCCGGAGGCGTGGTGAACATCACCGACGACGAGCCGGCCCCTGCCCCGGACGTAGTCGCCTTCGGGGCTCAGCTGCTGGGCGTCGAGCCGCCTCCAATGCTGCCCTTCGAGGAAGCCGATCTTTCGCCCATGGCGCGCAGCTTCTATGGCGCCAATCGGCGCGTGTCGAACGCCAGGATGAAAGGCTCGCTCGGCATCGAGCTGTGCTTTCCGACTTACCGAGAGGGGTTGCGCGACCTGATGAACAACAAACAATAGGCGACCCGGTGATCCGGCATCCCTCGCCGCTGCATCCATAACCTCCGCGAACTTCCGTTCACGCCATGGCGGCGAGAAGCTCCCCGAAGGACCTTGACTCCTTCGTGAGCAGTCAAGTTCATGGTTGAGAGGAGAGGCTGCGGCCAGCCTCGGACGCCTTGCAATTTCGACGGGCGCATGGGTTAAAAGCTCGCATCCCAAAAATTGTCAGGCCGAAGGATCGCCGATGACCGTTGAAATGCACGCCGGAGAGATCTGGAACGGGGCGGTCGCACCTGGATCCGACCTCCGAACCGGGCGAAGTGCGGAGGCTTTGCGCGAGGCTGTTTTGGCCAAGTTGGCCTACGCGGTTGGCAAGACGGTGCCGGACGCAAGCCAACGGGATTGGTTCCTTGCCACCGCGTATACGGCCCGCGACCATATCGTCGGAGGCTGGCAGAAGTCCTACCGGCAGGCCAACGCCGGACAGACGAAGCGCGTCTACTATATGTCGCTCGAATTCCTGGTGGGCCGGCTGCTGTTCGATGCGCTGACCAACCTCGGCCTGACCGAGCCGATGCGGGACGCCCTGTCGGGGCTCGGCGTGGACCTCGATCGCTTGCGCGAGCTCGAGCCCGATGCCGCGCTGGGCAACGGCGGACTCGGGCGGCTTGCAGCCTGTTTCATGGAGAGCATGGCCACCTTGTCGGTGCCGGCCTATGGTTATGGCATCCGTTACGATCACGGCCTTTTCCGTCAGGTGGTGAAGGACGGCTGGCAGCATGAATATCCCGAGAACTGGCTTTCCTTCGTCAACCCTTGGGAGTTCGCGCGGCCCGAGATCGCTTATGACATCGGCTTCGGTGGTAGCGTGGAAACCACCTATGCCAAAGACGGGGTTGCGCGCTACGCTTGGCATCCGGCCGAGACCGTCCAAGCCGTCGCCTACGATGTCCCGGTGGTCGGCTGGGGAGGCCAGCACGTCAACACGCTGCGTCTTTGGTCAGCCCGGGCCGGAGACCCGCTGCGGCTCGACGCGTTCAATGCAGGCGATTACGTCGGCGCTCTGGCAGACCGCATGCGGGCCGAATCCATTTCCAAGGTGCTCTACCCCAGCGACGCCACGGCGGCCGGCCAGGAACTCCGGCTCCGGCAGGAGTTCTTCTTCGTTTCGGCGTCGCTGCAGGACCTGATCCGACGCCATCTGAAGAAAAACCCCGACCTGAGATCCCTGCCGGAAAGCGCGGCCATACAGCTCAACGACACCCATCCGGCCATCGCGGTCGTCGAATTGATGCGCATCCTGGTTGATCTTCATGGTTTGGTCTGGGGCGACGCCTGGGGGATCACACAACGCACGTTCGGCTACACCAACCACACGCTTCTGCCCGAGGCGCTGGAGACCTGGCCGGTTCCGCTCATGGAGCGTCTGCTGCCGCGCCATATGCAGATCATCTACCTGATCAACGCGGTCCACCTGGACGGCCTCAGGGTCGCGGGCGAATCCGATCAGGCGCTGTTGTCCAACGTGTCCCTCATCGACGAAGGATCGGGTCGCCGCGTTAAAATGGGCACCTTGGCGTTCCTCGGCGCCCACAAGGTCAATGGAGTCTCGGCCCTCCACACCGATCTGATGCGCAAAACCGTGTTCCGGGATCTCAACAGGCTTTTCCCCGGCCGGATCACCAACAAGACCAACGGCATCACCTTCAGGCGCTGGCTGTTCGAAGCCAATCCGGCCCTGACCTCGATCCTGGTCGACGTCATCGGTCCTCAGGTGCTGCACGACCCGAACGCGCTTCACGACCTCGCGGCCCACGCCGGCGACACGGCGCTGCATGCGCGGCTTCGCGAGGCCCGGCGCAACAATAAAGCCACCTTTGCCAAGCTGATCGCGGCCACCGTGGGTACGCCCGTCGATCCCGAAGCCATGTTCGACGTGCAGATCAAGCGCATCCACGAGTATAAGCGCCAGCATCTCAACCTGCTGGAGACGATCGCGCTCTACAACGCGATCCGGGCCGAGCCATGGCGCGATTGGGTTCCGCGGGTCAAGATCTTTGCCGGCAAGGCCGCCGCGAGCTACCAATCGGCCAAGCTGATCATCAAGCTCGCCAACGATGTGGCCCGTGTAGTCAACGACGACCCGACGGTGCGCGGATTGCTCAAGGTCGTGTTCATGCCGAACTACAATGTGAGCCTGGCCGAGGCGATCATTCCGGCGGCCGACCTGTCCGAACAGATCTCGACGGCCGGCATGGAAGCTTCCGGCACGGGCAATATGAAGCTGGCGCTGAACGGCGCCTTGACGATCGGAACGCTCGACGGCGCCAATGTCGAGATCGGGGAGCGGGTCGGAGAAGGCAACATCTTCATCTTCGGCCTGACCGCCGAACAAGTCGAACAGCGTCGCCGGGAGGGCCCGTCGGCCCGGGAGGCGGTAGCGGCTTCGTCGATGTTGAACGAGGTGCTCGATGCGGTTTCGTCAGGCGTTTTCTCGCCCGACGACACCAGCCGCTACCGCGATTGGGTCGACGGGCTTCTCGACCATGATCATTTTCTCGTGACCGCGGATTTCGACGCCTACTATGCGACGCAACGGGAGGTCGACGCGAAGTGGCGGGACGCCGCGGCGTGGTGGCACTCGAGCATCCTGAACACGGCGCGGGTCGGTTGGTTCTCGTCCGATCGCACGATCCGCGAATATGCCGAAGAGATCTGGAACGTCCCGACGAGGACGGCGTGATGCGATGAGGGGAGGGGTCATGAACGGAGCCGGCTGGCAGGCGCGCGACGCGGATGTTGCGGCGATCGTGTCAGCCCGTCACGGCGATCCCTTCGCCGTGCTCGGGCTGCACGAAACTCCCGTGGGCCTCGTGCTTCGGGCTTTCGTCCCCAATGCCGAGCGTCTTTCCGCGATCGGACCCGACGGTTCGCTCGTTCCGCTGATCCGTCGCGACGACGCCGGCTTCTTCGAACGCGCCGTACCGGCGGAACATGGGCGTTACCGTTACCGGCTAAGCGCGGAAAATTCGGGAGGCACGTGGGAGCTCGACGATCCTTATGGGTTCGGCCCCGTTCTCGGCCAGCTCGACGACCACCTTTTCGTCGAAGGCCACCACGAGCAGCTCTACCATCGCCTTGGCGCGCATGTTCTCCGCCATGAAGGCGTCGCCGGCGTGCATTTCGCTGTCTGGGCACCCAATGCGGAACGCGTATCCGTCGTCGGCAGTTGGAACGATTGGGACGGGCGCCGCCACCAGATGCGCAAGCGCATCGAAAGCGGCATCTGGGAAATCTTCGCGCCCGGCATCGAACCCGGCGTCATCTACAAGTTCGAGATCGTCGGCCCGGGCGGAGCCCTCCTGCCGCTGAAGGCGGATCCGGTAGGCTTCGAAAGCGAGTTGCGGCCCTCCACGGCCTCGGTCGTGACAAAGCCCGAATCCTTCTCCTGGACCGACGACCCCTATCTCGAGGCGCGGCGAAACGTCGACCGCCGCCGTACGCCCATGAGCGTCTATGAGGTGCATCTGGGGTCGTGGAAACGCGGCGAAGGGAACCGTTTCCTCACGTACGACGAGCTCGCCGAGCAGTTGATCCCCTACGCGACCGAGATGGGCTTCACCCATCTGGAGTTCATGCCGGTTTCCGAGCACCCGCTCGATGCATCCTGGGGTTATCAGCCGATCGGGCTCTTCGCCCCGAGCCGCCGCTTCGGTGAGCCGGAGGGTTTCGCCCGTCTCGTCGACAAAGCCCACGCTGTCGGGCTCGGCATCATCATCGACTGGGTGCCGGCGCATTTTCCGGTCGACGTACACGGGCTCTCCCGCTTCGACGGCACGCCGCTCTACGAATATGCCGACCCCCGTCGCGGCTTCCATCCCGACTGGAATACCGCGATCTACGACTTCGCCCGTCGCGAGGTCGCCGGCTTCCTGGCCGCCAATGCGCTCTACTGGGTCGATCGCTTTCACGTCGACGGGCTAAGGGTCGATGCGGTGGCCTCCATGCTTTACCTTGACTATTCGCGGAAGGCCGGGGAATGGCTGCCCAATTGGGAAGGCGGCAACGACAACCGCGAAGCCGTGGACTTTCTCAAGCACGTCAATCAGCTCGTCTATGCCCAGCACCCCGGCAGCATGACGATTGCGGAGGAGTCGACGGCCTGGCCGGGGGTGTCGGCCCCGACCTATGCGGGCGGGCTCGGCTTCGGCTTCAAATGGAACATGGGCTGGATGCACGACACGCTCGAGTTCATGTCGATGGATCCGGTGCATCGGCGCTGGCATTACGACCGCATGACGTTCGGGCTGCTTTACGCCTTCTCCGAGAATTTCGTGCTGCCGCTGTCGCACGATGAGGTGGTACATGGCAAACAGTCGATCCTCGGCAAGATGCCCGGGGACGAATGGCAGCGTTTCGCCAATGCCCGCGCCTATTACGGCTTCATGTGGGGCCACCCTGGCAAGAAGCTGCTTTTCATGGGCAGCGAGTTCGGCCAGACCGGCGAATGGAACTTCGACCAGAGCCTCGACTGGCATCTGCTGCAATACGAGGTGCATCGCGGCGTCAGCAATCTGATCCGCGACCTCAACCGCCTCTACCGCACGACGCCGGCGCTCTACGCGCGAGACTGCGAACCGGAGGGGTTCCGCTGGATCGTCGCCGACGACAGCGCAAACTCGGTTCTGGCATGGCTGCGTTTCGGGGAGCCGAGCGATCCGCCGATCGCTGTGGTTTCCAACTTCACCCCCGTGCCACGCAGCAATTACCGGATCGGGCTGCCCTTCCCGGGCCGGTGGCGGGAGGTGTTGAACACGGATGCCGATCTTTATGGCGGATCGAACACCGGCAATCTCGGGGGCATCGCGGCCGTGCCGGAGCCGTCGCATGGCCTGCCCTCTTCGGCGGAGATTTTCCTGCCGCCGCTGGCAACCGTCTACTTTGAATTCACGGCCGCCTGACCCACAATCGCGGCAGTCGACGCTTCGTCGGGGCGCTTCGAGACGCGACGAGGGATTTCGGGGAGGAATGGATGAACGTCAAGGCGACCCAGGCGCCGATCTCGCGCAATGCCATGGCCTATGTGCTCGCCGGTGGGCGGGGCAGCCGCCTCCTCGAGCTGACCGATCGCCGGGCCAAGCCCGCGGTCTATTTCGGCGGCAAGACGCGCATCATCGATTTCGCGCTGTCCAATGCGTTGAACTCCGGCATTCGCCGCATCGCTGTGGCCACCCAATACAAGGCCCATAGCCTCATCCGGCACCTCGGTCGCGGCTGGAACTTCCTTCGTCCGGAACGCAACGAGTCCTTCGACGTGTTGCCCGCGAGCCAGCGGGTCTCCGAACATATGTGGTACGTCGGCACCGCGGATGCGGTGTATCAGAACATCGACATCATCGAGAGCTACGACCCGAAATACATGGTCATTCTTGCCGGCGACCACGTCTACAAGATGGACTACGAAAAGATGCTCCAGCAGCACGTGGACGCCGGGGCCGAGGTCACCGTCGGGTGTCTGGCCGTGCCGCGGATGGAGGCGGTCGGCTTCGGCGTGATGCACGTCGACGAAGCCAACCGGATCATTTCATTCCTGGAAAAGCCGAACGATCCGCCGGCCATGCCGGGCAACCCGGAGGTGGCTCTGGCCAGCATGGGAATCTACGTCTTCGAAACGAAGTTCCTGATCGAACAGCTCAAGCGCGATGCCGCCGACGTGAAGTCCGACCATGATTTCGGCAAGGACATCATCCCTCATATCGTCAAGCACGGGAAGGCGATCGCCCATCACTTCTCGCAATCCTGCGTCCGCTCCACCCACGAGCATGAGGCCTATTGGCGGGACGTGGGGACGGTCGATGCCTATTGGGAAGCCAATATCGATCTGACGGATGTCGTGCCCGGTCTCGACCTTTACGACCACGAATGGCCGATCTGGACCTACAGCGAGCTCACCGCACCGGCGAAGTTCGTGCATGACATCGAGGGACGGCGGGGCCATGCGGTGTCCTCGCTCGTGTCCGGCGGCTGCGTTGTCTCCGGTGCCTCGCTCCGAAACTCGCTGCTGTTCACCGGTGTCCGCATCAACTCCTTTTCCAGCGTCGAGCGCGCCGTCGTGCTGCCTTACGTCAATATCCACCGCTCGGCGCGGCTCACCGACGTGGTGATCGACCGGGGGGTTGTCATTCCGGAAGGGCTGGTGATCGGCGAAGACCCGGAACTCGATGCGTCGCGGTTCAGACGCACCGAGCGAGGCATCTGCCTGGTCACCCAGAACATGATCGATCGCCTTCAGAACTGAACGGGCCAGCCATGTCGCTCAACGTCCTTTCGGTCGCGTCCGAAATTTTCCCGCTCGTCAAGACGGGCGGCTTGGCCGATGTCACCGGGGCTCTGCCCGCCGCCCTGAAACAGGAAGGCATCGCGGTTCGGACGCTTGTTCCAGGTTATCCGGCGATCCTCGCGGCTCTCAAGAAAGCCGAGGTGGTGGCCGAGTTGCCCGCCCTTTTCGGCGGCGATGCGCGCCTTCTCGCGGGCAGCGCGCACGGCCTCGATCTTTTCGCTATCGATGCGCCTCACCTTTACGCCCGCGAGGGCAACCCGTACCTCGCGTCCAACGGCTCGGACTGGCCTGACAACGGCTATCGTTTCGCGGCTCTGGGCCAGGTCGGGGCGCGGCTTGGCGCCGGTTTCGTACCCGCATACCGCCCGGACGTGGTGCATGGGCACGATTGGCAGGCCGGCTTGGCCCCGGCCTATCTCCATTACTTCGAAGGGCAGCGTCCACACACCGTGATGACGATACACAACCTGGCATTCCCGGGTCAGTTTCCGGCCAGCATGTGGCCGGCGCTCGGCCTGCCCGGGGAAGCCTTCACGGTCGAGGGCATCGAATATTACGGGTCCATAAGCTTTCTCAAAGCCGGCCTGCAATACGCTGATCGCCTCACCACGGTGTCGCCGAGCTACGCGGCCGAGATCCTCAGCCCGGAAAACGGCATGGGGTTCGATGGCTTGCTTCGGGCCCGCGCCGGCGTGCTGACGGGAATTCGCAACGGCATCGACGAGGCGGTCTGGAATCCCGCGGACGATCCCAACATCGCCGCACGCTACACGACAGCCACCCTGCCCGAACGCGGCGAAAACAAGAGAGCGCTACAGGAGCGCTTCGGCCTCATCCCATCGGGTGACGCGCTGCTGTTCGGCGTGGTCAGCCGGCTGTCTTGGCAAAAGGGTCTCGATCTGGTGCTCACGGCATTGCCGACGCTGATCGACCTCGGCGCCCAGTTGGCGCTCATCGGCACCGGCGAGCGCTGGATCGAGGACGGTTTCAGAGCCGCCGCGAAAGCCCATCCGGGGCGGATCGGCACCTTCATCGGTTATGACGAGAAGCTCGCTCACCTGATGCAGGCCGGCAGCGACGCCCTGCTGGTACCGTCCCGCTTCGAGCCCTGCGGCCTGACCCAGCTCTGTGCGCTTCGCTACGGGTCCGTGCCGGTCGTCTCGCGCGTCGGCGGCCTCACCGACACCATCGTCGACGCCAACGAAATGGCCCTGGCGAGCGGCGCCGCGACCGGCATCATGTTCTCGCCCGTGACCGCCCCGGCGGTCGAGACCGCCCTGCGGCGAACGGCCGACATCTTTCGCGATCCGCCCGACTGGACCCGCATGGTGACGGCCGGAATGGCGACCGACGTGTCCTGGCGACGGCCAGCCCGCCGCACCGCCGACCTTTACCGCGATCTCGTGGCCCGTCCCCTGCCCCTATCGCGCCGGAGCGCCCGTATGAAACTCGTTGCCACGACACCTTTCGACGATCAGAAGCCGGGCACGTCCGGCTTGCGCAAAAAGGTGCCGGAGTTCCAGCGGCCGCACTATGTCGAAAATTTCGTGCAGTCGATCTTCGATAGTCTCGCGGGCTTTGCGGGCAAAGACCTGGTGCTCGGCGGCGATGGCCGGTACTTCAATCGCGAAACCATTCAGACCACGTTGAAGATCGCCGCCGCCAATGGCTTCGGCCGCGTGCTTGCCGGCCGTGGCGGCATCTTGTCGACCCCGGCCGCCTCGCATCTTATTCGCAAGTACGGGGCTTTCGGCGGCATCATCCTTTCCGCGAGCCACAATCCCGGCGGCCCCGACGGCGATTTCGGCATCAAATACAACGGGTCGAACGGCGGCCCGGCTCCCGAAAAGATCACCGACGCGATCTTTGCCCGCAGCAAATCGATCACGCAATTCAGGACGGCCGAAGCGCCCGACGTCGATCTCGACCGGCTCGGCACCACCCGCCTCGGCGACATGACGGTCGAGATTGTCGATCCGGTGACCGACTACCAGGCCCTGATGGAAGAGCTGTTCGATTTCGCAGGCATCCGGGCCATGTTCGCGAGCGGCTTCCGCATGCGCTTCGACGCCATGTCGGCAGTGACGGGACCTTACGCCACCAGGATACTCGAAGAGGCGCTCGGCGCCGCGCCCGGTACGGTGATCAACGGCACGCCCTTGCCCGATTTCGGCGGCCACCACCCCGACCCGAACCTGGTGCATGCCAAGGGCATCTACGACCTGGCCATGTCGGCCGATGCGCCCGACCTTTGCGCGGCGTCCGATGGAGACGGCGACCGCAATCTCATCATCGGCCGCGGACTTTTCGTGACTCCGTCCGACAGTCTGGCCGTCCTCGCCGCCAACGCCCATCTGGCCCCCGGCTATAGCGCAGGGCTGGCGGGCATCGCGCGCTCGATGCCGACGAGCCGTGCCGCCGACCGCGTGGCCGCCGCCCTAGGGATCGGCATCTACGAGACCCCGACGGGCTGGAAGTTTTTCGGCAACCTGCTCGACGCCGGCATGGCGACCATCTGCGGCGAGGAAAGCGCCGGTACGGGCTCGAACCACGTGCGCGAAAAGGACGGCCTTTGGGCGGTGCTGCTCTGGCTCAACATCCTGGCGGTGCGCAAGCAAAGCGTCGCCGATATCATGCGGGACCATTGGAGCACCTATGGGCGCAACTACTATGCCCGGCACGACTACGAGGAGGTGGAGGCGCGCGGGGCGAATGATCTGGTGAAGGCTCTCCGGGAAAAGCTGCCGGGTCTCAAGGGGCGGCGCTTCGGCAGTCTAGAGGTCGTCGAGGCCGACGACTTCGCCTACCACGACCCGGTCGACGGCTCGGATTCCGACCATCAAGGCATCCGCATCCTGTTCGCCGACGGGTCACGCATCGTCTACCGCCTGTCCGGGACCGGCACGGCGGGGGCCACGCTGCGGGTCTATATCGAGCGTTTCGATGAGGATCCCGGCCGCCTCGATGTCGAAACCGGGCATGCGCTGGGCGAGTTGATCGCGCTGTCCCGCACGCTGGCCGAGATCGAACGCCACACCGGTCGAGCCGAGCCTTCGGTCATCACGTGATCAGCGGATGCCGGTCGCACCTGAATCATTCTCGACTTTTGTGCCGACCGCCGGACCGATTTGCGCAAAGTCATTAACCGCCGTCGCTTCAGACGATTCAAGCGCGACATAGGACCAGATCGCCGGCGAGGAACGGCTCGCTTCGTGCGAACGTGATTCCTTGCGCGTGCTCGCTTTGCTGGAGCACCCGCCGGCCGCACGTGATGGCCCCGTTCGCGCCGCCAAAACCACTCTTGAATCACGGCGCGGACCTGGAAGAAGCCCCGCTCGGCCGACAAAATGACCGCACGGCCTTCGACTGCAATGGCTTTCGGAACGACGGGGCGGGGTGCTACAAACCAGCTCGACGCGACTGAGGCGGGTTGGACACGTGATGGGCGGGCCGGCGAAAACGCGTGCATCCGCTGACCATGCCCTCGGGGCGGGTTCGCCGGAGCCTCTCGGCGTCGCCATAGATCGCGACGGCGTCAATGTGGCCGTTTTTTCCGCCCACGCGGAAGCGATCGACCTGTGCCTGTTCGACGCCGCCGGCGAGCGGGAAACCGCTCGTATCAGGCTGCTCGAACGGACCGGGGACGTGTTCCACGGCCGTGTCGCGGGCGTCGTTTCGGGCACGCGCTATGGCCTGCGCGCCGACGGTCCATACGACCCCGGCGCGGGCCACAGGTTCAATCCGGCGAAGCTGCTCGTGGACCCCTATTCTCTGCTGATCGACCGGCCCTTTCGGCTGCATCCGTCGATGTTCGGTTTCGTTCCGGGCACCGGCGAGCCGGATGACGCCGACAGCGGTCCGTTCATGCCCAAAGGGATCGTGGGCGTTCCGCAAGCCGTTCGGCCCTGGGAAAACGCCCCTCCTTGGGACCGGACCAGCATCACCGAAATCCACGTTCGCGGCTTCAGCGCGCTGCATCCCGGAATACCAGCCGAATCCCGTGGCACATGGGCCGGGCTGGCCACGCCGGCCGCGATCGCGCATTTCACCGCGCTCGGAATTTCGACGGTCGAAATCATGCCCGCGGCCGCCTGGATCGACGAGCGGCATCTGCTGCCGCTCGGCCTCTCCAACTATTGGGGTTACAACCCCGTGGCCATGCTGGCCCCCGATCCCCGCTTGGCTCCAGGCGGATGGGCGGAGATCCGTGAGGCAGTTGCCGCGCTGAATGCCGCCGGCATCGAGGTGCTGCTGGACGTCGTCTACAACCACACCGGCGAAGGCGACGCGGAAGGACCGACCCTGTCCTTCCGCGGGCTCGACAACCTGACCTACTATCGGCTCGACCCGGTCGACCACGGCTACGTCAACGACGCCGGTTGCGGCAACGTGCTCGCGGCGGACCGACCGCCCGTGGTGCGGCTGATTCTCGACGCATTGCGGGCCTGGGCGCGCTACGGCGGCGTCAACGGCTTCCGTTTCGACCTGACGACGACGCTGGGGCGCGGCCCGGGCGGGTTCGATCCTGCCGCGCCGGTCTTCGCAGCCATCGAGCAGGACCCGCTGTTGCGAGCTTTGAAGCTCGTCGCCGAACCGTGGGACACCGGGCCGGGCGGCTATCGGCTCGGCAGCTTCAGCGCCCGGTGGGGCGAGTGGAACGACAAATACCGGGACGGCGTGCGCCGTTTCTGGCGAGGCGACGGCGCGCCGGCCGAACTCGCGACGCGGCTCACGGGATCGAGCGACGTGTTCTGGGGCAAGCGCCGGCCGTCTCGCTCGGTAAATTATGCGAGTGCGCACGACGGCTTCACGCTGGCCGACCTCATGGCCTACGAGCGCAAGCACAACGAAGCAAACGGTGAACAGAACCGTGATGGCACCGACAGCAACTGGTCCTGGAACAACGGCACGGAAGGACCGAGCCATGATCCGGGCGTCAACGGGGCGCGGTTGCGCGACCAGCGCAATCTCCTGGCGACCGTGCTGCTGTCGCGCGGCACCCCGATGCTCGGGCCGGGAGCCGAACTCGGCCAGACGCAGCGCGGCAACAACAACGCCTACGCGCAGGACAATGCCGCCTCATGGCTCGATTGGTCCCGGCCGGAGCAGCAACTGACCGGCTTCATCAAACGGCTGGTGGCGCTGCGGACCGCGCATCCGGCCTTGCACGACGATCATTTCCTCACCGGCACGCCGCGCGACGGATCGGAGTTCCCCGACGTGGTCTGGCGCCTTCCGGACGGCGGTTCGCCGGGGCCGGGGGACTGGGATCACCCGGCGACGCGCACGCTGATCGGTACCTTTTGCGCCGCCGGTCAGGGCTCACCGGACGATCGGGTCATGGTCGTGGTCCATTCCGGCTCCGATAAGCTCGACGTGATGCTGCCTGAAGCCCGAAAGGGTTGGCAATGGCTGGTTGCGCTCGACACCGACCGGGTTGAGCCGCAAGTGCAGCGCCCAGCGTTTCCCGGATCGGCGATGGTCGCGGTCGCACCGCGCTCGGTGCTCGTCTTCGTCGAGGAGAACATGCCAGCAGATGCTTCCATGGACCCGGGCAGCTCGGACTTGCTCGATCACCTGGCTGCCGCAGCCGGCATCGCGCCCGAATGGCACGAGATCGCCGGACCCCGCCATAGCGTTTCGCCGGACACCAAGCGGGCGCTCCTCGCCGCCATGGGCCTGCCGGCCGCGACGGCCGGCGAGATTCGGGACAGCTTGGCCACGCTCGCGGCGCGGCAGTTCCGTCCCTTGCCGGACGGCGCCGCCTCCCACGCCGATGCCGCGGTGGCGCTTCGGCTGGTGGAGGATCCGGCGGGGCCGCCGCCGTCGGGCCTGACGATCCTGCGCGAAGACGGCAGAGAGGAGCATTACCCGATCGACCCCGGGCGTGCCGAGCGTGCCGCGTTCACGGCGGCGGACGGGCGGGAGGGCATCGCGGCGTCGGTCATTCTGCCGCCGCAGCCCATCGGACGGCATCGCATCCTCCTCGACGGACACCCGGATGCCGCCTGTGCGCTGACGGTCGCCCCGCCGCGAAGCTTCCTGCCGGAGGACATCCGTGCCGGACAGCGGCTCTTCGGTGTCTCGACCCATCTTTATACCCTGCGTCGGCAGGGCGATGGCGGCATCGGCGACTTCACGACCCTTGGCGACTTCGCGGCGGGGGCGGCGCGGCACGGCGCTGGCTTCGTCGGGCTGAACCCGATGCATGCCCAATTCGCCCAGTATCGCGACCGGGCCAGCCCCTACAATCCGTCCGACCGCCGTTTCCTCGATCCCATCTATATCGATGTGGCAGCGGCGGAAATCCTGGGCGAAGCGCCGGAAGTCGGCCAGATGCTGGCAGCGGCCGGAGAATTGCTGACCGCACTGCGGGGCCAGCCCCTCGTCGACTATCCAAACGTCTGGATGGTGAAGAAGGCCGTGCTGGAGGCGGCTTTCGCGGCCTTCGACGCGCGGCGACAACACCAGCCCGGCGACCCGGATGTACTTGCCTTCGACGAGTTCGTCGCGAACGGCGGCCGCAGGTTGCAGCGTTACGCGGCTTTCGAGGCCATCACCGAGGCACACCCGGGCAAGCCCTGGATGGACTGGGACGATGCCCTGCGCCGTCCGGGCAGCCCTGCGGTCGAGGCTTTCGCCCAGGCCAGCGCGACGCGCCTGCGCTTCCACCAATATCTGCAATGGATCGCGGAGCGCCAGTTCGCCAAGGCGGCGGAACGCGGCGCCTCGGCCGGCCTGTCGCTCGGTTTCTACCGCGACATCGCGGTCGGCACGGCGCCCGACGGGGCGGAGGCTTGGGCCGAGGCGGCCTACTTCGCCCGCGGCGTTTCCGTCGGTGCTCCGCCGGACCCGTTCTCAGCCGAAGGGCAGATCTGGTCCCTGCCCCCGCCCAATCCCATTGCCGAGACCACCGGTGAAACCTTCGCCCACCTGCTCGAAGCCAACATGCGCCATGCCGGAGCCTTGCGCATCGACCATGCGATGGGCCTGCAACGGCTGTTCTGGGTGCCGGACGGCGCGCGTGGTGCGGACGGAGCCTATGTGTCCTATCCGATCGAGCGAAACCTCGCTGATCTTGCGCTCGAGAGCCATCGCGCCCGCTGCCTGGTCATTGGCGAGGACCTCGGGACCGTGCCCGAAGGGTTCCGCGAAAAACTCGCGGCTGCCGACGTGCTGAGTTATCGGGTCATCTTCTTCGAGCGGGACGGTCCGCGCTTCCTGCCGCCCGAGGCCTATCCGGCCAAGGCGGTGGCCTGCGTCTCGACGCACGACCTGCCGACCCTCGCCGGGTGGTGGGACGGCGCCGACATCGCCGAGCGGCACAAGCTCGGATCCATGACCGATGAGGTCGCGGATCGGGCCGCGCAAGACCGGCAGGTCGAAAAGGCCGCGCTCGTGGAAGCCCTTCACCTGCCTCGCCAAGACCTCGGAGGCGAGCTTGCGCTGGTTCTCGACGGCGTCCACCGCTTCGTCGCCGCGACACCCTCGGTGCTCGCCGTAGCGCAGATCGACGACCTTGTGGGTGAAACCGTCTCGGTCAATCTGCCCGGCACGGATCGCGAGCGGCCCAACTGGCGGCGGCGCCTGGAGCCCGAAGTGGCGACGATGTTCGACCGCATTCCTGACGGCTTGCCGACCCGGAGCCCCGGCCCGCCGATCGAGTGAGGAGCGCTCCTGCCGCTCGGTCGGGCCAGCAGTCCTGCCTGATGCCTCAGTCCTTGGCGCGCTCGACGTAGGAGCCGTCCTCGGTGAGGATCACGACGCGGGTTCCGGGCGCGATGTGCGGCGGCACCATGGCGCGTGCACCGTTCGACAGCTTGGCCGGCTTGTAGGACGACGACGCCGTCTGGCCTTTCATAGCCGGCTCGGTCTCCATCACTTCGAGGGTGACGCGCGCCGGCAGCTGGATGGAGACCGGCGTCTCGTTGAAGATGGACAGCAGGACCTTCATGCCTTCCTGCAGATAGAGCGCCTGGTCGCCCAGCACGTCCTTGGACACCGCGACCTGTTCGTAGGACTTGGAATTCATGAAGGTGTAGCCTTCGCCGTCCTCGTACAGGAAGCTGTATTCCATGTCCTCGACATGGGCGCGTTCGACCTGTTCGGTAGTCTTGTAGCGATCGGACACCTTCACGCCATCGCTGATGCGGCGCATGTCAATCTGGGTTGTCGGCGTGCCTTTACCGGGGTGGAAGCTTTCCGCGCTCAGAACGGCGTAAAGCTGGCCGTCCTTTTCGATGATATTGCCTTTGCGGACCGAACTGGCGATGACTCTCACGGGGTTTACCTTTAGGAAAAAGCGCGATGCGGTCGGAACGCCCGCGCTCCAGCCTGTATGACGGGCCGGCACAATAATCATTTTCCTCGAATTGGCCAGAGCGTAGAAACGCCTGCGGCTCGACATCCTTCAGATCCCGCCATGACGACGCCGTCCCCTTCCTGGTCGCCGCATGTTTACGCCGACCGCCGGCCTTTTCTGCACGCCCGCGGCGAAGTCGCTGCCGCCCTGCGACGCTCCTTCGGGGCGGCGCGGTTCACGGAAGTCGAAACTCCGATTCTGCAGGTGTCGCCCGGCAACGAAGAGCATCTCGAAGCCTTCTCGACCGGGCTCGTGGCGCCGGATGGATCGCAAACCCGGCTCTACCTCCACACATCCCCGGAATTCGCGATGAAGAAGCTGTTGGCCGCTGGCGAGCGACGCATCTTCACTTTCGCCCGCGCGTTCCGCAACCGGGAGCGCACGGCGACCCACCATCCCGAATTCACCATGCTCGAATGGTACCGGGCCGAGCAACCCTATGAGGTTCTGATGGGGGATTGTGCGCTCCTCCTCGCGGCCGCGGCGCGCGCCACCGGCTCCCGCGCGTGGACGTTCCGTGGCCGGGCAGCCGACCCCTTTGCAGAGCCGGAGCGGCTCAGCGTCGCCGAAGCGTTCTCCCGTTACGCCGGCATCGATCTCCTGGCGACGCTGGACCCGGACCCAGACCGCGACGCCCTGGCTTCGACCGCATTGAGGGCGGGAATCTCTTTTGCGGCGGACGACAGCTGGTCCGACATCTTCAGCCGCGTGCTGGTCGAGCGGATCGAGCCGCACCTGGGGGTCGGCCGCCCAACGATCCTCGACCGCTATCCGGTGCCCGAGGCGGCACTGGCCCGGCAGAGTCCGGACGATGCCCGCGTCGCCGAGCGCTTCGAGCTCTATGTCTGCGGCCTCGAACTCGCCAACGGCTTCGGCGAGTTGACCGACGTGAGGGAGCAGCGGCGCCGGTTCGAGGCCGCCATGGCGGCGCGGGCCGCCCGCGGCGCGGAGGCCTACCCCATCGACGAGGATTTCCTGGACGCGCTCGGCTCCATGCCGCCGGCGAGCGGCATCGCGCTCGGCTTCGATCGCCTCGCCATGCTGGCCTCCGGCGCCGAGCGCATCGAGCAGGTGTTGTGGTTGTCGGTGACGGATCCTGAACGCCGATGAACGAGACCCGAGTTTCCAAGACCCTGCGCACCCCCGCCGAGCTGGCCGCCGCCGGATT
>JBBPYT010000005.1:0-5051 GCA_038199665.1 Hyphomicrobiales bacterium | reverse complement strand
CGGCGAGCGCCTCGTCGAGATCGGCGATCTCGGCATGAGCCACGGTGCCGATGCGTTCGTTGGTGGCGGGGTTGAGCACATCGATCGTGCGGCCGGCGGCACCGGAGCGCCAAACGCCATCGATCAGGAGTGCGGTATCCGGATACATGCAACTGTCCTCGTCAAAGGCGCTCATGCGCGTCGTAGGATCGCCGACCGGACGGCCGGCGAGGTTCGCTCCCCCACATGTAGCATTCGCGCGGGGTTCAGGAAGGGATTGCTTGGACGAGAGTCCCGTCGCTGGCGTATCGATCCAGCATCATCATGACGGATCCACGGCCGGCAAGCCGGAGTTTGCCCTGGTCGCAGGCGCGTGCTCCGTTCGAGCATCGGACGGGCGGCCGCGTCTCCGTCCTCGCAAGGAGCGGACATGATATCCGATCGTGAAAAGACGGCCCTCGACCATCCCAGGGTCGCGCAGGTCTTCAAGGTCCATTCGGAATATCGGCTCGAATTCCTGACCGACGACGAGCCGGTCGACATCAGGCTCAGAATCGAGGAAAGCGGCGACCAGTTCCACCTTCAGCAAAGCAGGTTCATCAAGACGCCGCTGCAGCTCCAGCCGGACATGCCGAAGTGCAATGCGCTGACGCCGGAGGACGCGCTGGACGAGGCCATGCAAAGTCTGACGACTTTCTTCGACATGGCGGTCAGGACGGATCTGAAGCCGAGCGCATCCTGGTTCGTCCCCAACCCGTCCTTCTAGCCGGGCGTGTCTCGGGTTGCGCGTCGCGATTGACACGGCTCGCCGCAGCCGCTAACCACGCGCCTTCATCGCCGCGCCGTTTCGGCAGGCTGATGAGCCATGCCCGAAAGGTCTTTGACGCTTCGGGCGACGCACCCGTGGCCGTTCCCACTCTTCAACCCAGCGTGCTGGGCCGGTGAGCTGCCTGTCAGTTGCGCCGTTCACCCGAACGGCGCCGCAAAGGAGGGCGCATTCCTCACACCATAGTCACTCGAGGATCGCGATGACGAAGCGCTTACAGTCCAAATACAAGATCGACCGCCGCCTGGGACAGAACATCTGGGGCCGCCCGAAAAGCCCCGTGAACCGCCGCGAATACGGTCCCGGCCAGCACGGCCAACGCCGCAAGGGCAAGCCCACCGACTTCGGCACGCAGCTCAAGGCCAAACAGAAGCTGAAGGGCTATTACGCCAACATCTCGGAAAAGCAGTTCCGCAAATATTACGCGGAAGCGATCCGGCAGAAGGGCGACTCGAGCCAGAATCTCGTGGGGCTGCTGGAGCGCAGGCTCGATATGGTGGTGTACCGCTGCAAATTCGTGCCGACGATCTTCGCGGCGCGCCAGTTCGTCAACCACGGCCATATCCGGGTCAACGGTCGCCGGGTGAACATCGCGTCCTTTCAGGTCAAGGTGGGCGACGCGATCGAGATCAAGGAAAGCTCGCGCCAACTCGCGACAGTGATCGAAGCCGGGCAACTGGCCGAGCGCGACGTGCCGGATTACTTCGAGCACGACGATGGCAAGAAGGTCGCCAAGATGACGCGCGTCCCGGGCCTGACCGAGGTGCCCTACCCGGTCCACATGGAACCGAACTTGGTGATCGAGTTCTATTCGCGCTGATCGCCTGCCGACACAGACCGAAAGGCCGCCTCCGGGCGGCTTTTTCATTCGGCCGCCCACCGGAGCCCTCGTGGCGGATTGCCCGGTCAGACATCAAGAAGGGCTCTTGCGATTGAGAACAAACCGTGTACATTGGCGACATTGCGGTGGACCCCCACCCGTGCCAGAAGGATCATGCGCCGTGAGCCAAGCCAATCTTCGCCTGGTGGAAGGAAGTTCCGTGGACAAGACCAAAGCGCTCGATGCGGCGCTGTCGCAGATCGAGCGCGCCTTCGGCAAAGGCTCGATCATGCGGCTGGGCAAGAACCAGAAGGCCGTGGAAATCGAGACCGTCTCGACCGGCTCGCTCGGGCTCGACATCGCGCTCGGCGTCGGCGGCCTGCCGCGCGGCCGCGTGGTCGAGATCTACGGGCCGGAATCCTCGGGCAAGACGACCCTCACGCTGCATGTCATCGCCGAGGCGCAGAAGAACGGCGGCATTTGCGCCTTCGTGGATGCCGAACACGCGCTGGATCCGGTTTATGCCCGCAAGCTCGGCGTCAACCTCGAGGACCTGCTGATCTCGCAGCCCGATACCGGCGAACAGGCGCTCGAAATCACCGACACGCTGGTGCGCTCGGGCGCCATCGACGTCCTGGTGATCGATTCCGTCGCGGCCCTGACGCCGCGCGCCGAAATCGAAGGCGAGATGGGCGACGTGCAGCCCGGCCTGCAGGCACGTCTCATGAGCCAGGCCCTGCGCAAGTTGACCGCCTCGATCTCGCGCTCGAACACCATGGTGATCTTCATCAACCAGATCCGCATGAAGATCGGCGTCATGTACGGCTCGCCCGAAACCACGTCGGGCGGCAACGCGCTGAAGTTCTACGCTTCGGTGCGGCTCGACATCCGCCGCACCGGCGCCATCAAGGACCGCGACGAAGTGATCGGCAATCAGACCCGCGTCAAGGTCGTCAAGAACAAGGTCGCGCCGCCCTTCAAACAGGTCGAATTCGACATCATGTACGGCGAAGGCGTCTCCAAGACCGGCGAGTTGATCGATCTTGGCGTAAAGGCGGGCATCGTGGAAAAATCGGGAGCCTGGTTCTCCTACGACAGCCAGCGGCTTGGCCAGGGCCGGGAAAACGCCAAGGCCTATCTCAAGGCCAACCCCGATGCGGCCCGCAAGGTCGAGCAGGCGATCCGCGAAAACTCCGGCCTGATCGCCGACCGTATCCTGGACAATGCCGGTCCCGAAGAGGACGACGACGCTGCGGAGGCGTAGCCTCCCTTCCTTCCCCGGAACCAGGGAGGTGTCGCCCCGAACGGGGTGACCTATAGGGTGCAGGTTCGGTGAGGTCGCACCTCGCCTCGCTTTGTGTCGCACTGCTCGACAGCGCAAAAGGGCGCGGCTAAATGTGGCCGGCGCCCTTTTCCCTTGGGGGCATTCTGTTCAAGCCTCGAGTCAAACTTCATGACCAGCGTCAACGAGATCCGCTCGGCCTTTCTCGACTTCTTCCGCGCCGCGGGACACGAAGTCGTCCCGTCGGGCCCGCTCGTGCCCCGCAACGACCCGACGCTGATGTTCACCAATGCCGGCATGGTGCAGTTCAAGAACGTTTTCACCGGGATCGAGAAGCGTCCGTATTCGCGTGCCGTCACGGCGCAAAAGTGCGTGCGTGCCGGCGGCAAGCACAACGATCTCGACAATGTCGGCTACACGGCTCGCCACCACACGTTCTTCGAAATGCTGGGGAATTTCTCCTTCGGCGACTATTTCAAGCCGCTGGCGATCGAGCTCGCCTGGACGCTGATCACGCGGGATTTCGGGCTCGACCACAGCCGTCTGCTCGTCACCGTCTACCATGACGACGACGACGCGTTCGATCTCTGGAAGAAGATCGCCGGCCTGCCGGACAGTCGTATCATCCGGATCGCCTCGTCGGACAATTTCTGGGCCATGGGCGAGACCGGGCCGTGCGGACCGTGTTCCGAGATCTTCTACGACCAGGGCGAAGCGGTGTTCGGCGGCCCCCCGGGCAGCCCCGACCAGGACGGCGACCGGTTCCTCGAGTTCTGGAACCTCGTGTTCATGCAGTACGAGCAGCGCGGCCCCGGCGACCGCGTGGCGCTGCCGCGCCCATCGATCGATACCGGCATGGGCCTCGAGCGCATGGCCGCGATCCTGCAGGGCGTCACGTCGACCTACGACACCGACCTCATGCGCACCCTCCTCCTGGCCGTGGCGTCCGCCACGGGGGTTGGTCCCGATGGACCGCAGGCAGCGAGCCACCGCATCATCGCCGACCATCTGCGCGCCTGCTCGTTCCTCGTGGCGGACGGCGTCGATCCGTCCAACGAGGGTCGCGGCTACGTCCTGCGCCGCATCATGCGCCGTGCCATGCGTCACGCCCAGTTGCTCGGCGCCACCGAGCCGTTGATGTGGAGGCTCGTGCCGACCCTCGTCGGTCTCATGGGGCAGGCCTATCCGGAACTCGGCGAGGCGCAGTCGCGCATTGCCGAAATCCTGCGTTCCGAGGAAACGCGCTTCAGGGCCACCCTGGCCCGAGGCCTGGCCATCCTGGACGACGAGACCCGCAGCCTTGCAGCGGGCGCACGCCTCGCCGGCGATGTCGCATTCAAGCTTTACGACACCTACGGCTTCCCGCTCGACCTGACGCAGGAAGCGCTGCGCGGCCGCAACATGACGGTCGACGAAGCGGGATTCGCCACAGCCATGGCGCAGCAGCGTGCCGATGCCCGTCGTGCTTGGGCCGGTTCGGGCGAGGCCGCGACCGACGCCGTATGGTTCGGCATCCGCGACAGGGTTGGGGCCACCGAATTCCTCGGCTACTCCACCCAGCGGGCGGAGAGCACGGTGACGGCCCTGCTGCGCGACGGCATCGAGGTCCACCGGCTGGAAGCCGGCCAGAGCGGACAGGTCCTGCTCAATCAGACCCCGTTCTACGGCGAGTCGGGCGGCCAGGTCGGCGACACCGGCTGGCTGCGCGGGCCGGGCCTGCGCCTGCGCGTCACCAACACGAGCAGGAAGCTCGGCGATGTCTTCGTGCATGACGCCGAGGTCGAGGCTGGCGCGTTGGCAACCGGCATGACGGTCGAAGCAGAGGTGGAGCAGGCACGGCGCTCCGCGATTCGGGCCAACCATTCGGCCACCCACCTTCTGCACGAAGCGTTGCGCAAGGTGCTCGGGCCGCATGTCGCGCAAAAGGGCTCGCTGGTCGATGCCGAGCGTCTCCGCTTCGACTTTTCGCACCAGAAACCCATAACGGACGCCGAACTCGCGGCCGTGGAAGACATCGCCAACGCCGTGGTGCTGCAGAACGAACCCGTGACGACCCGCATCATGGCGATCGACGACGCCAGGGCGAGCGGCGCGCGGGCCCTGTTCGGCGAGAAATACGGCGACGAGGTCCGGGTCGTTTCGAT
>JBBPYT010000004.1:0-2778 GCA_038199665.1 Hyphomicrobiales bacterium | reverse complement strand
GACGAGCAAAACGCCCCTTCAGGCGAATGTGAGGCTTGCTGGTTTTCATGCCCTGACTGCAGCGCGAATGTGCACGGGTGTGAAAGAAGTTTAAAACTTACGTCAATCGCGTAAGGACGTTTTAAGGATAGATGCGATGCAAAAATATACAATTTGTAACTAAATCGAGACTCTATGTTTTTTGCTTGGTTTAACCTTATGGAATTTAACATTTTCTGCATTTATATTTCATCAACTTCAGACGGGCAGCCTAGATATGGAAACAAAGGAAGACAGAGATGAACGATGTGTTATCTCCGGAAGATGCAGAACTTAACCGCGGCCTGGCAGAGGCGTGGAAGCTGATGAAAAAAGGCGCCGTTTCGGCAGGTGATGTCGCAACTCTCCGGCGCGAGTTTTCCGCCGAACGCGCTCCGGGCCACGCAGAAATCGAAGCCTTGCTCACGCTCGACCGAGTCGTTCGGCCGCAATGCGAGGCTTGGGCGGAGTTTTTCCTCACAAGCGTGACGGACCACGTGGTCTGGGACGTGCGCCCGACCGGCATCGTCAGCGAGGCCGACGCTGAATGGCTCCTGCGACGCGCCGACGCCGCCAGGACCGCTGCGAGCTTTGCCCTCCTGGTCAATATCCTCGACGAGGCTCACCGAACCCCGAACTGGTTCCCGGGTGCTGTGCGCCGGCGCGGGGCTGCCGGATGGCTCGACATGGTGGAGGACGTGAAGGAGGACTTTGTGCCGACGGCTTTTGCGGCCTGATACGGTCGGCGGATGCGGTTCACGGTTCAGTCTGTTCGGGCCGCGTCTTCAAACGATGCAAAATGCTCGCCCCCGGCCACACGAAGATTACTTCACGAAAGCGTAGATGAGAATACCGGCGATGACGATGAGGGCGAGGCCACCGATCAGCACGTAGCGAACTCCGACCCCCGATTTTCCCTGGCGGGCATCGGTCTTCTCGACTTTGATCGGTCTGTCGTTCATGGCGTGTGCTCCGCTTGTTCCCGGCAACGGACTTGAATGCTGAAGGTTCCGCGATCTTCAAGGGGACCGGGCTGAGGTCGGCCAGCCCACATGGTCCGCAGCGAGTCCCAATATGAGCTGCATCAGTGCGGCTGGGGCTTTCCCGGGCAAAATCCCTCAGATCCGGGCTGAAGCATCGAGGGTCGGCCCAAAAATCCGCTCGAACTCGCGCCTCATCACGCCATCGACTTCCGGGAAGGTGGCAAAACGGCTCAGGTCAGCCATGCTGGTCACCCCGAATTGAGCTGTACGGACGCCGCACGGAACTATGCCGGCGTAATGGCTTAGGTCCGGTTCGACGTTGATGGCAATGCCGTGATAGCTGACCCATCGGCGCAGGCGCACGCCGATGGCCGCGATCTTGTCTTCCGCCGGGGTTCCGTCCGGTCCCCTCGGCTTTTCCGGGCGCTTGACCCAGACGCCGACGCGATCCTCCCGGCGCTCCGCCACGATGTCGAGTTGCTCGAGGGCCGCAATGGCCCAATCTTCCAGGGCGGCCACGAAAGCGCGAACGTCGGGGCGGCGGCGCTGCAGGTCGAGCATCACATAGAGGACGCGCTGGCCCGGCCCGTGGTAGGTATATTGCCCGCCCCGTCCCGTGCGGTGCACGGGAAGTCGCGCTGAGACAAGATCGGAGTCGCGAGCCGATGTTCCGGCGGTGTAGAGCGGCGGATGTTCCAGTAGCCAGACGCGTTCCGGGCCGCGTCGATCCGCGATAAGCGCCACATGGGCTTCCATGGCTGCCACCGCGTCGAGGTAGGCCACCGGCCCGGCCGACACGATCCATTCCACCGGTGGTGAGCCAACCCTCGGCCAGAAGCACTGCCGGTTGCCGCGAGGCCCGCCGCCCCGATGTGGCGCGCACTCATTGTTGGGCGCGGCTTCGGGCGAAGCCGTGTGTCCGTTGCCGATCGAGAGAGCGTCTGCCGCCATTGCCTTTGTACCGGAGGAGCCTTGACCATAACCGTCTGGCGAGGGCAATAGAAGGCCTGACGAGGCAAAAGCCTCCTTATGTCCTTCGCCCCGGGTATGGAGCAGCCGCTGCAACCGACGTCGAAGCTCGAACGGCCGAAGACGAGGGGCGATGGGGCGCTCCCCGATCCCCGTCCTTCGACAAGCTCAGGATTGAGGGGACGAGGGGTCTTGAGTTCATGACCGTCCCCCATGTTGAGCTGCCGAAGCACGAGGGAAGCATTCCCGCACGAAGGAAGTACCGTCCAGGGAGGCTGCTGTTCCCTGACCCACTCGCTCCAGAAGAGCGGCGAACGGCCTTGTCACGGAGCGGGTGATTTGATAGTGGACGCCCTCGCTGCGAGCGGCCCCGCCGGTTCAGCGTCCCGCGGCCATGGCGGAATTGGTAGACGCGCTAGCTTGAGGTGCTAGTTGGGCAACCAGTGGAGGTTCGAGTCCTCTTGGCCGCACCACCGCTCCTAGCCTTGATTGTTTTCCTAGCGTTTTTCGAAGGTGCGGGCGCTGTTGTCGGCAGCGCGTTCGCAACGCGAACTGACCTTAGCTGTTTTCCGCAACCAGCCGAGGCCGTCTCGGTCTGCCAAGCAAAGGCCTCAATGATGCCTTCCTGCCGTAGGCGGTCGCTATCCAGCAAGCAAATGCTTACGTAGCTGCTCTTACGGGTATGTCCGGGTGGCCGACATCTTCGGGAATTGCTAAAGCTTGGAATCCGACCGACGTTGTGGGTAGGATATGGATTACTACCAGGGAGACTTTCATGGCTGGACCCGATTGGCGTCTCGAAGGGGAG
>JBBPYT010000003.1:0-4034 GCA_038199665.1 Hyphomicrobiales bacterium | reverse complement strand
GTTCGACATTTCGGGCGGGCGCGCCACCTACTGAGGGCGGCGCGCCGCCGACCGCCGCTTGACCCTTGACCAAATGTTCTCTATTTGTTCTCACCGGCCGAAGGCGAGGACGAAGGGAAAATAGATGTTGAGCGGCATCGAGGGCGAGGCCGACGCGGCGTCGAGCGTCAAAGCGTCCCCGCGCCCCCGCAATGGCCGAACGCGACGGGCCGCGCTGCCGCAGCTCGACGAAATCCTCGCGGCGCCTCGCAAGGGCAGGGGCGCCATCAGCAACCCGGTAGGCCGCTTCGAACCCCTTGACCGCCTGGATCTGTCGGACGGCTGGGACGAGGAACGCGAGCTCGAGCCGCTGGCGACGCAGATCACGACCGAGCGGCCCAAGACCATCATCACCCGGAACGAATCGCCGGACATTTCCTTCGACCGTTCGATCAATCCTTATCGCGGTTGCGAACACGGCTGCGTCTATTGCTTCGCAAGGCCCAGCCACGCTTTCGTCGGTCTGTCGCCCGGGCTCGATTTCGAGACCAAGCTGTTCGTCAAGGAGGGTGCGGCGGACAGGCTGGAGCGGGAACTGGCCGCACCCAACTACAAGCCGAAGACCATCGCCATCGGCACCAATACCGATCCCTACCAGCCGATCGAGCGGCAGCACCGGGTGATGCGCTCGCTCCTCGAAGTGCTGGCGCGCGCCAACCACCCGGTCGGCATCGTGACCAAATCGGCGCTGGTGACGCGCGATATCGATATTCTGGCGCCGATGGCGGCCAAAGGGCTGGCGAAGGTCGCGATATCGGTGACGACGCTCGATGGCGGCCTGGCCCGTACGCTGGAACCCCGGGCCCCGGCGCCCGAAAGGCGGCTGCGAACGATCGAGGCCCTGGCGGCCGCCGGCATCCCCGTCACCGTCATGGTCGCGCCCATCATCCCGGCCATCAACGACCCTGAGATCGAAGCCATACTGATGCGCGCGCATGCGGCGGGGGCACGGGAAGCGGGCTATGTGATGCTGCGCCTGCCCCTTGAAGTCCGCGACCTCTTCCGCGAATGGCTGCTGGCACACTTTCCCGACAAGCTGCGCCACGTGATGAGCCTGGTTCAATCCATGCGCGGCGGCAAGGATTACGACAGCGCCTGGGGTCGGCGGATGACCGGTACGGGGCCTTACGCCTGGATGGTCGGCCGACGCTTCGAGGTTGCTTCGGCCAGGTTGGGTTTCTCCAAAACGCGGGTCAAGCTGCGAAGCGACCTGTTTCAGCCACCGGTTCCGCCAGGCGGCCAGCTGAGCCTGTTCGGCTGACTTTCCAACAAGCCTGTAGGTTCCCGGATCCCCGCAAATCCTTTATGGCTGTCCAGCCATCGCGGAGGAGACGGTTTGGGGATGCAACGAGCGATGCAGTGCGAAGCCGTGGATCACGGTGGGAGGACTGTCGATCCGGACAGGCTCGCGTCGAGCAAGGTTCTCGTCGTCGTGGCGCATCCGGACGACGAGACTTTGGGTTGCGGTGGACTGCTGGCTCGGTTGCCCGACGCCACGGTGGTGCACGTTACGGACGGGTCCCCGCGCGACGGCAACGAGGCGCGTCGGCACGGCTTCGCGGATGCGCGCGCCTATGCGGAGGCCCGCTGGAGCGAGGCCGAAGCGGCACTGGCTTCGGCCGGCGTGCCGGAGCCCCGGCACATCGGATTCGGCATCGGCGACCAGGAGGCCGCGTTCAACCTCGCGGCGCTGGCGCGCCGGCTTGTGCCCCTTGTATCCACGTCGGATTTCGTCCTGACGCATGCTTTCGAAGGCGGCCATCCGGACCACGAGGCAGTCGCCTTCGCGGTCCATGCCGCGGTGCGGCTCGTTGGAAGACAGGCCGTCCGGCCTGCGGTCGTCGAAATGCCCTTCTACCATGCGGGCCCGGATGGCTGGACGCGGCAGCGGTTCCTGCCGCACCCGGACGCCGCCCCCGAAACCCGGCTCGTGCTCACCGGGGAAGAGCAACGACGCAAGCGTCAAATGGCCGAAGCGCATCGCACGCAGACAAGCGTGCTGGCCGATTTCGGGCTCGAGGTCGAACGCTTTCGGCACGCGCCGCACTACGATTTCAAGATCCTGCCCAACGGAGGGCAACTGCTCTACGAGCGCCATGGCTGGAAGCTCACGGGCGAAAGGT
The DNA here is from genome assembly GCA_038199665.1 of Hyphomicrobiales bacterium. Lineage (GTDB taxonomy): Bacteria > Pseudomonadota > Alphaproteobacteria > Rhizobiales > Beijerinckiaceae > Lichenihabitans. The sequence goes on along the minus strand of JBBPYT010000003.1, from coordinate 1,872 downwards.
GGATCGAGCTCGTGACGGAGGCCCACGCGGAACTCGGGCTGGGGCAGCCCGCGTGACCCTGACGGTTCTCAGCGTCAATTACCCGCTCGCGACGGTTTCGCCGGACAGCTCCGGCGGGTCCGAACAGGTGTTGTCCATGCTCGACGAAGCGATGGTGCGGGCCGGCCATCGCTCGATCGTGATCGCTCCGCAAGGCTCGCGCCTCGGGGGTACGTTGACGCCGATCGGGCCCGTGCCGGATGTGCTCGACGATGCGGCGAAGCGCCGAGGTCAGGACCAAAACCGGGCCGCCATCGCCCACGCCCTCGACCGCTGGCCGATTGATCTCGTGCACCTGCACGGCCTCGATTTCCACGCCTATCTGCCGCCACCCGGCGTCCCCGTGCTGGCCACTTTGCACCTGCCGCCCGACTGGTATCCATCCGAGGCGCTGAAGCCGTCGCGACCGGACACCTGGCTCAACTGCGTTTCGGCGACCCAGCACGCGGGTTGTCCGGCAAGCCCGGCGCTGCTGCCGCCGATCGAGAACGGCGTTCAGGTCGAGGCCCTGCAGGCTCGCCATGCCAAGCGGCGGTTCGCGCTGTTTCTGGGGCGGATCTGCCCGGAAAAGGGCGTGCATCTGGCGATCGATGCGGCCAAGCGGGCCGAAATTCCGCTGCTGATCGCCGGGGAGCTCCACCCTTACGAAGAGCATCGAGCCTATTTCGAGGCAGAGGTGCGGCCGCGCCTGGATCCGCAGCGCCGCTTCATCGGCCCGATCGGGTTCCGGCGCAAGCGGCGGCTCCTGACAGCGGCACGATGCCTGCTGGCGCCGTGCCTGGCCCAGGAGACGAGCTCGCTGGTCACCCGCGAAGCCATCGCCTGCGGGACGCCGGTGGTGGCCTTCCCGAATGGTGCGCTGAAACATTCGATTCGCCCTGGCCTCACCGGGTTTCTGGTCGACGATGTCGATGCCATGGCCGCCGCCATCGGGGCCTGCCGGCAGCTGGATCCGGCGCTGTGCAGGGCAGTGGCGCGTCGTGATTTTGCCGAAGGGAGAATGACCGGGACCTATCTGGCCCTTTACGACCGGCTTGCGAAGGCTCGGGCATGAGGTCCGGGTTGCGGACCGAAATCCTGTCCGACACCGAGGCGTTCGCTCGCCTCGAAGCGGACTGGTGGGTTTTGTGGCGATGCTGCGCAAACGCGACGCCGTTCCAATCTCCGGCCTGGCTTCTGGCCTGGTGGCGGGCCTTCGCGCCGGGCGCCTTGTCGACGGTCGCGGTTTGGCACGGGCGCGTGCTTGTGGGGCTTGCGCCGCTCTACCTGGAAGAAAGCAGCGCGCGGCTGCTGCCGGTCGGCATTGGCATCAGCGACTATCTCGATGTTCTGGTCGACCCGAAGCATGCCGGGGAGGTCGGGCATGCGTTCGGCACCGCGCTCGACGAATTCCCGACCTGGACGCGGCTCTCGCTCGAACAACTCGCGCCGGGCGCCGCCGCCCTCAGCCTTCCGGCCGGCGCGGACTGGACCGAGGAGGCTCGCCCCCAATGTGCCTGCCCGGTCATCCTCCTGCCGAGGGTGGCCGAAACCGTCGAAAGCGTGATCCCGGCGCGCAAGCTGCGCAAGCTCCGCATGGCCCGCAACCGCGTCGCGCGACGGAACGGCAAGGTGGAACGCGCCGATGCCGGTTCCGCCTCGCACCATCTCGAGGCCTTGTTCCGACTTCATGCGGCGCGCTGGGAGAGTCGCGGGGAACGGGGCGTCCTGGCCGACGAGGACGTGCGTCGGTTCCACGCAGCCGCGCTGCCGGGGCTCGTCGCGCTCGACCTGTTGCGCTCTTATCTGCTGCGAATCGAGGATCGGGTCGCCGGGGTCTTCTACGGGCTGCGG
>JBBPYT010000002.1:0-4653 GCA_038199665.1 Hyphomicrobiales bacterium | reverse complement strand
CCTGGCGTTCGTCGTGTCGGCTCTGCTGCTTGCGTTCACCGATAGGGTTTCGGGCAACAATCACGGGCCCGAGGTGCGTTAGGTGCTCGTACGATGAACCCGAACCCGACCACGTCGGTGCACGCCTCGATTCGCGCCGTGCCGCGCTCTTCGTCATGGACGTTCAGTGCGCTTTCGACGCGTGGACCGCGGTCGGTCTCCGCCGCAACACCAGGAAGCGGAGACGCAACCCGCTACCAGACTTCTACTTGGCGACCAGCACCTGTCGGCAAGCTTGGGGCAGTTGCGCCACCGTGAGGGGCGGCTTCGGTCTCGCATTGGGGTTCAGCCTCGGATGCAGGACCTCCTCCTTGAACCACCAGGCGAGCGAAGCGTCGCACCCGTCTCCGGGCGGCACCGGATCCTGAGCCTGGCAGGTCGTCTCGCCGGCCGGGCAGGCGATGCGGACATGGAAGTGATAGTTGTGCCCGAACATCGGTCGGACCTTGTTGAGCCAGGAGCGGTCGCCGGCCGCTTGCCGGCATATCGCCTTCTTGATCGCCGGATTGACGAAGATCCGCTCCACTTCCGGCTGCTCGGCTGCGGCCTTGATCAACCTCAGATGCTGAGGGGTCCATTTAGCCGGGTCGACGTCCAGCCCGTCTTGCCGCACCACATTGGTGGCCGACATCATTTCGCGTTCCTCCGTCGACAACGTGCGCTCGGGCATCGGCGTAAGCCAGATGTCTGCATCGAGACCGATCTGGTGGGACGCATGGCCCGTCAGCATCGGGCCGCCGCGCGGTTGCGAGACATCGCCCACCAGCAGCCCCGGCCAGCCGGTGATCCGGGGCACACTCTTGGCGAAGCGCTCAAGAAACCCGATGAGAGCCGGGTGGCCCCAGTTCCGGTTGCGAGATAGGCGCATCACCTGCCAGGCTGAGCCGTTGATCGGCAGCGCTTCGGCTCCGGCGAGGCAGCCGCGCGCATAGAATCCGATTGAACGGGCTTGCAGGTCAGCCGGCTCCAGTGCCCGACCGAAGAGCTGCTTCGCGGCCAGATGCGGATCGGCCGGATCGGACAGAGCCGGCAGCGGCTGAGGGTCCGTCGTCCCCACCTCCTGGGCGCTTGCACTCATGCTTGCGAACCCGGCGGCAACGCCCAGGATGCACGCGATCGTCCGGCTCATGGCCGCTCCTCTTCCCCATCGTCCCGATCCGGATCATCAGAGCACGGCGGGGATCAACGACGAGTTAACCGTGGCTGCCCCGTCACGATGCGGCGAATGGCTTGAAACGTCTGACGACGTCCTCATAGACCTGCCGTTTGAACGGGATGATCAACTCGGGCAGCCGTTCGATCCGCTCCCATCGCCAAGCATCAAACTCGGGCTTGTGGCCACCTTCCGGCTTTTCGATGTTGATCTCACGCTCCTCGCCTTCGAACCGGAACGCAAACCACTTTTGCGTCTGGCCTTTGTAGCGACCCTTCCAGGTCCTGCGCGTCATATCCGACGGAAGATCGTAGGTCAGCCAATGCGGGGCCTCCGCCAGGAATGACACGCTGGAAACGCTTGTTTCTTCCCGCAATTCCCGCAAGGCGGCGGCGCGAGGGATCTCGCCCAGGTCGATCCCGCCCTGGGGCATTTGCCATTCGTAGCCGGCCGTTGCCTGATCGATGGCACGCTTGCTGCGTCGCCGACCGATGAAGACGAGCCCTTCCGTATTGAACAAGGCGATGCCCACACAGGGGCGGTATGCAAATTGCGCCATCACATGCGATCCAGCCGACACCGATAGAGTCGGCCTGATTTTTGGCCAAATTCGGCTAGGGCCAAAGCACAATCTTTGCCGCAGGGCGTCGCGGGGATAAGCTTGCCTGGGAGGAGATGACCCGGCTCGGGATGCTCGGCGAGCACGCGGCCGGCCGTCGGCCGCCGGCCGGATTCGCCTCGCCGTATTGCGCCGCCTGAGGGAAATCATGAAGCACTCGATTTCAGCCGGCCGCCTCGGCTCCGGAGTTCAGTCTTGGGTGGGGAGCAGATGAACCATCTGAGCGACTTGTTGTCGGCTGCGATGCTCCTGGCGTCCCTTCTGGCCGTCTCCGCCCTGAGTCAATTCATTCTGCCCCATCTGCCCGATCATCATCGCTCGCGTGAAACCCTCGACATGGTGCGGCTGGTGTCGAGCCTGATCGTCACGTTTGCGGCGCTCGTGCTCGGGCTCTTGATCGCCAGCGTGAATACGGCCTTTTTCAACGCCGGCAACGACATGAATGCGCTGGCGGGCAGCGTCAGGCAAACCGACACCTGCCTTCAGGCCTACGGGGCCGAGGCCGACCCCGTCCGCGCGGAATTGCGACGCTACATTGCAGGCGCGATCGCCAGCACCTGGCCGGAAGAGCCTGTTCCGCCGGGAAGCTACCCGAAGCTCACGGCGCTCGACCCGGGTTTCGAAAGCCCCGAGCTCGGGAACACGCTTCAGCGCATCCGAATGGGGATATTGCGCCTCGACCCGCAGGACATCGTGCATAAAGAGGTCGCGGCCCTCTGTTCGGACGATTTGTCCAAGCTGCTCGACAACCGCTGGAAACTGATCGGGGAAGCCCACAGTACGATTTCGCTCCCGTTCTACCGAATTCTGGCATTGATGCTGGTAGCGGTGTTCGCCTGCTTCGGACTCAGCGCGCCGCGCAACAGCCTCTCCTGGATTACCGTGGGGCTCGCGGCCTTCACGATCGCCGCATCGGTTTTCGTCGTGCTGGAGCTGGACGGGCCCTTGGACGGCCTGATCAAGATTTCCAGCAGCTCGATGCGGGCGGCTTTAGCCAATTTCGACCGGTGACGGCCTGGGCTGGAAGCGACTCGAAAGCTGAGAACTCGGGGAGAAATGGCAAGGGAGGAGTATGGACAAGTTGCGGCCTGCGCTGTTCCGGCGCAAGTCTGCGCCCATGCAATGCAACATCTGCGGTGGAACAGACTTCACCGACATGCCGAAACGCCCGCGGGTCCGCTGCGTCGACTGCGGTTCTCTCGAACGGACTCGCGTCACCGCTCTGCACATCAGGCGTCACGTGAAACTGCCGCCCGTGGCGCGGATTTTGCATTTCGCACCCGAACGCGGGCTCGCAGCCATGCTGCGGGAAATCGGCGGGAAGAACTACCGCGCTCTGGACTTCGACCCGACCCGCTATCCGGGTCTGGACGTGGAGCGTTTCGACCTGTGCCGCGACGTCTTCGGCCTCCCCCGGGACAGTTTCGATCTTATCGTCCACAATCATGTGCTGGAGCACGTCGAGTGCAATTACTCGGTCGTTCTCATCGGACTGGCGCGTGCCCTTTCCGAAACCGGGACGATGCTGTTCAGCGTGCCAATTCTGCCCGGCGAGTTCCGCGACGAGCTGGTCGATGCATCATGGGAGGAAAAGCAGATGCGCTTCGGGCCTATGGTGCACGTGCGGCGGTTCGGAACCGATTTTCTACAGCAGACCCTCGGTATGGTCTTCCCCGTGCCGGCACACTATGACCTGCGGCTCACCTTTTCCGAACACGAACTTACCAAGGCGAACATTCCACGCCACCATTGGACGGCATTCACAGGCGCGACGGTCTTTCGCGTGCGGAAGAGCGATCTCAAATGTTGAGCACCGTCGAGTAGTGTCTCAGTTTGAATATCTTGCGGTCACACTGGCTCTGCCAGGGTACGCACGAGATCGAAGGCCGGCATGATCGAGTTGATACCGTCCACGCTCATGCCGGCGTAAAGGACGGCGGCTAGCGGGTCGCCTACGGCATCAGCGTAGGGTTGGCTGAAGCTGTAGCGAAGCAGGTCGTAGCCACCTTGGCGAGCGACCACATCACCCTCACCGGGACGGTCAGGCGCATTCGGGCAGCCGGCCGCTTCCCAGGCTGCCAAGGTGCTGTTGCGCAGGACGCGCATGGTAGAGTTGGGCCACCCGATGTCGAAGCAATTGGTGTATGCCGTGTCCGAGGCCTTTGCACTGACGAGCGCCTGCTTGTAGGTCTCGTGCGCGTTCGCCTCATGCGTCGCGACGAAGCGGGTTCCCAGCATGGCGGCCGAAGCACCCTGATCGAGGACGCGCCGGACGCAAAGAGCTGTCGACAAGCCACCCGCTGCGACAATTGGCAAATCGCCAACGGTCTCATGGAGCCCTGCCAAAAGGGTTTCGAGCGGCATCGTCGACTGCACGTGCCCGCCCGCCTCGCAGCCCTGCGCGATGACGAAGTCGGCGCCAGCTTCCGCCGCCAAGCGCCCTCCTTCGGGATGCCCGACCTGTACGCCGACCTTGGCGCCAGCGCTCCGAATCTTGCCGATCAGGTCGGCATCGATGCCCCAGGACAAGGTGACGGCGGAGACGCCCTCGGCGAGCACTGCGTCCAGAGAATTGGGCGGAAAGCGCAGGACATAGTTGACGAAGAAGCGCGGGCCGACACGCGCCTTGACGGCGTGAACCATGGAGACGGCATCGCCCGGCTGATTCCAAGTCAGCGCGACGCCGCCTATGCCGCCAGCCCTGCCGACTTCGGAAACGAGGTCGGCGCTAGAGCGTGATGGGGCTGATGTGAATCGGGGTTCCCAACTTGGTCGGTTTCTGATTCATGGAATGATCTGGGTTGGAGGCCAGGATGGATGACGCGACCCCTTTCGATGGATT
>JBBPYT010000001.1:0-2450 GCA_038199665.1 Hyphomicrobiales bacterium | reverse complement strand
GATCGCCAGCGGCGCCGCCAGAATCGAGTCCTTGCACAGGAAATTGATCTTGATCTGCATCTTCTGACCCAGGAAACCGGTCACGTCGATGTTGTCCCAGGCCTCCTTGTCGTCGCCGCGCGGGCGGTAATAGCGGATGTCGACCAGATGGTCTTCGACCGGATAGCCCAAGAGTTCGTCGAGAACGCCGCCCTTGGTGTTCAGCTTCGACTGCAGCGAATTCGGGTCGTTCAGCGCCAGCCCGTCGCGATTGCCGAGAATGTTGGTCGAGAACCAGCCGTCGACGTGCAAGGCACGGGATTTCAACGCCGGCGCGATCACCGTTTTCATCATGGTCTGGCCGGTCTTGCCGTCCTTGCCGGCGATCGGCACGTTGCGGTCGCGCGCCAGGCTCATCAGCGCCGGGACGTCGGCGGCGACGCTCGGGGTGAAATTGGCGTAGCCGAAATCGTTGCTGATCGCGGCATAGGCGTAAAGCATCGCCGGACCGATCGAGGAGTCGCTCTCGTCGAGCCCGCGCTCGAAAGCCGCCGTCGAGCGCAGCGTCGGGTTGCCGAGATCAGGCCAGCTCTCGGTCGAGGCGAGATTGACCACCACGACACGGTCGACGCCGCTCTCCTGCTTGAAGCGCCGCAGATCATCGGCGATCATCGCGACCGCTTCGCGATGGGTTTTCGCGGCCACCATGTTCCTGCCGCTGATGTTTTTGCAGAACCTTTCGCTGCCGACGGCGCGCCACGGCGTCATCCCTTTCAGCTTCTCGGCAGCGATCAGTTCGTCCCGGCCCAGGACCCCGTGCTCCTCGGCCGCCGCTGCGAGATTGTTGCCGTTGACGTCCCACCCGCCGAATACGAGATCTCGGTACGCCGTCATGCCTGGAACCGACAAGTGGGCCAGCGGCAAGCCGTCCAGCTTGTTCGAACCCGCTTTCAGCATCTCGATCCCGGCAACCGCCGTCGTCGCCACTGCTCCCCCCAAACCCACGATCGCCACACCAAGACGCTCGGTCTGTGCTAGACCCATGACAAAAAGCTCCGCTTTCTCTTCGGCAACATGCATCGGCACGATCGTCGACGGTTGCACCGGGGGTAGACGGCAACGTTCGCCGTCAGCCGTGGTTCCACCCGCCAGCCGACCAGCCAAACCTGCATTACCTAATCGCCATACCTCGACTTTGCACTACGCCATCCTTGTTGCCGAGGCGGATGAGCCTTCAAGCTCCACGATTCCCCGCTCCCCTCCGCCCGCTGGGGCCGGCGCGGAACTCCGAGGGCTGTCCCTTGTTCTCCCGTTCTGACCAGGAGCAAACCATGACTGACCAGCCGAAGATTGCGCTGAACGACGGGCACGCCATTCCGCAACTCGGATTCGGGACCTGGAGAATCGCGAGCGAAGAAGCCCCCGCCTTGGTCGGCCAGGCAATCACCATCGGCTATCGAGCGATCGATACGGCGGCGGCCTACGGCAACGAGGAGGGGGTCGGTCAGGCGATCGACGCCGCCTCCTTGGCGCGGGATGACCTGTTCATAACGACGAAGCTGGGCAATTCCCGGCATGGCTACGACGCAGCGCTGAGAGCCGCCATCGAAAGCCTGCACAGGATGAACCTCGGCTCCGTCGATCTTTATCTCATCCACTGGCCGATGCCTCGCCAGGACCTCTACGTCGAAACTTGGCGCGCTTTGATCAAGTTGATGCAGGAAGGCTATGCGCGATCGATCGGCGTTTCCAATTTCACGGTCGCGCACCTGCGGCGCTTGATCGATGAAACCGGCGTGGTGCCGGCCGTCAACCAGATCGAACTGCACCCCCGCTTTCAGCAACGGGCGCTCAGGGAATTTCACGCCGAACGAGGTATCATGACGCAATCATGGAGCCCGCTCGGACGCGGCAAGCTGCTCGAAGAGCCCGCCATACGGTCGCTGGCCGAAAGGCATGGCAAGACGCCGGCGCAGATCCTTCTGCGCTGGCACGTCGACTGCGGGCTGATCGTCATACCGAAATCCGCCACACCAGCGCGGATCAAGGAAAACTTCGATATCTTGGACTTCCGCTTGGCGCCGGGCGACATGGATCGAATCGGTCAGATGGACGACCCACATGGCCGCATCGGCCCCGATCCGGAAAACTTCGAGTAGGTCTCCGGCGGCCTTGTCGGCTTCGATCGTCTGCCGACGATGCTTTCCGCTTAACGGCCCTCGGTGACTTCATGACCGCCGAAATGCCCGTAGAAGGAACAAACGGGGGCGCAGCCGCCCCGGCCCGCGGGCTTCTCATCGTCAATCAGCAGAGCCGCAGTGGAAAGCACTTGGCCGAGCGAGCCATGCGGGCGCTCGAGAAGGCGGGCGTCGATTACGAGCACGAGGTTCCGACCCATCGCCACGACATTTCGAGACTGATCCGAGCCGGCAAGGGGCGGGTCGACCGCGTTTTGGTCGGCGGCGGCGACG